>JAJDTI010000201.1 GCA_022827245.1 Pseudomonadales bacterium
CGACTTGCCGCACCCGTTTGGGCCGACAACTGCGCTGCGATTCCCGAGGAAGCTGACCTTCGTTGGATCGACAAACGTCTTGAATCCGGCCAGCCTGATTCCTGTGAGACGCATGCGGCGGCGTCATCCTCCCGTAGGGGCCGCGGCTAGTGTAAGGGAATCCCCCTGTGAATGCACCTTTGTGAAGTCGTTAGAAAAGCACGTCGGCCAACGCCGCCAGGGGCCGCCGGGCGGGCATTTCAGGGCACCCGCACGGCGATGTCCAGGGTCACTTCCTCCGCACCGTGCCGGACGGTCACCGGACGGCTCTCGAAGTCCCCCGGCGCGCGCGTGGGGGAGCCGCTCATGCCGATCCGGGCGACCAGCTCGAAGGTCTCGAGGTCGGACAGCCGGCGCCCCGCCATCATCGCGTCGGCATCGTTCAGCTCGAGCCGCGCCGGCAGGTCCGCCACCGTCAGCCGGCGTACCGCGTACGGGGGTCCACCGCCGGACTCCGCGCGGGCAATGACGAACACCGGCGCGCCGGGATGCGCCCCGATCCCGGGGGAGACCGACACGGCCACGGGTACGCCTCCGGCCACGGCCGCCTCGCCGGCGTCGGAACCGCTGTCTGCCGTCGCCCCACCGCCCACGGCGGACTCCTCGGCCCCCGCTCCCATGCGCTGGTGCGCGAGCTCAAGCGCCGCCCCGAACAGGTCGCGCCGCGGTCCGGCCGGGGTGACCTGGAGCAGCCGGCCGAGATATCCGGACGCCTCGGAGGGCGCGCCGCGCTGCATCGCGTCCATCGCCAGCAGCTCGAGCATCATGGGATGGTTTGGCTCCGCGGCCAGGACCCGGTCGACGGCCAGGCGCGTCTCCGGCCCCAGCCGGCCGCCGTCCGCCAGGTAGCGCGCCTGCGCCCAGGCCGCCTCGACTTCGGCTTCCGGGGTGAGCGCGCGCAGCGCCGCGAGCGTTTCCGCCGCGCCCTCGAAATCGCGCATCCGGAGCTTCAGGTGACCGAGGTGGAACAGGCTCGAGCCGTCGTGGGGCCGCCGCGCAAGCCGGGCCGCGAGGGCGTCGGCGAGCGCGTCCAGGGTGTCCTCCGACGCGTTCGGATCCTGCAGCACCTCCGCCGCGCGCGCGAGTACCGGCGCACCGGGTTCACCCCACAGCGCATAGAGTCCCCAACTGACCGCCACGGCGAGCGCCGCGCCGACGGCCACCGGCACCAGGCCGGCCGTCGCGGGCGCCGGCGCCGCTGCCGGGCTATCGTCCCCGGCCTCGTCATGCAGGCTCGCGATCAGTTCCGCGTCGAGGGCGGCGAGGTCGCTGTCGCTCAGGCCCTGCGCCTCACCCTCGGCCGCGAGCTCCCGGCGACGGTGTGCGAACACGCCGAGGTTCGCCCGGGCACGGTCCGTCCCGTCGCGCCCCCGCCGCCGCGCGCCGTACACGAAGCACGCCGCCACGGCGAGCGCCATCGCGATCACGCCGAAGGCGACCGCGGTCACGGCGCTTCGTCCAGCAACCGCGCCACCCGCTCGCGCTCCCGCTCGGTCAAGGACGCGGCGCGCCGGCGCAGCCCCGCGCGGACCAGCACGGCCACGCCGACTCCCGCCAACGCGAGTGGAGCGAACCACAGCGCCCAGGTGCCCGGCCCGAGCGGCGGGTCGTACAGCACGAAATCACCGTAGCGCGCCCGCAGGTGGGCCCGGATCTCGTCGTCACCGGCCCCCGCCGTCATCAGGCGCCGCACCGTGCGCCGGAGATCCACCGCGATCGGCGCACCCGAACTCGCGATGGACTCGTTCAGGCACTTCGGGCAGCGGAACTCGGACAGCAGCGCCTGGTAGCGCTCCGCCGTGGCGGCGTCGGGGAAGTCGAAACCGTCGATCGGCGACGCGCCGAGTGCCCCCGCGGCCAGCCAGACGCACCATGCCGCCAGGCCGATGCGCGACAGGCTACCCATCCCCGGGGGTCCCGATTTCGGCGAGGACGGGGGCGATCTCCTCCCGCCAGACGCGGCCGTTGACCTCCCCTACCCGCTTGTAGCGAATCGTGCCCCCCGCATCCACGAGGAAGGTCTCCGGCGCACCGTACACGCCGAGATCGACCCCAAGGTCCCCGGCCAGGTCGACCACGTTGAAGTCGTAGGGATCGCCGTGCCGCGCGAGCCATGCGCGCGCCTCGGCGGGGTCGTCCTTGTAGTTGACGCCGACGATCGACAGGCCCGTCGCTCGGCGGATGCGCATGAGTTCCCCGTGCTCGGCGAGGCAGGTCGGGCACCAGGTCGCCCAGACGTTGACCAGCCGCACGTCGCCGGCGACATCCGCCCGCGTAGCGCGTCCCGGCGGGTCGCCGAGCGTCGGCAGGTCGAACTCGGGGAACGGCTGTCCGACGAGCGCCGACGGCAGCAGCGTGGGGTCGCGCAGCGTGAAGCCGAGATACAGGATCCCGGCGAGGACAACGAACGCCGCCAGGGGCAGGAGACGGTGCATGCGGGTCACGCGGTTGCGACGGCCTCCGCCGTCCTTCCCGCCGCGGCGTCACGGCGCGCTAGGCGCCGGTACCGCGCATCGGTGATCGACAGCGTGCCCCCCAGCGCGATCATGAGCGCCCCCAGCCATACCCAGCGCACCAACGGCTTGTCGTTGATGCGCACCGCCCAGGAGCCGTCCGGGAGCTTCTCGCCGAGGGTCACGTAGAGGTCCCGGGTGAAGCCCGCCGCGATGCCCGCCTCGGTCATCACCTGCGCACGGGCGTCGTACAGCCGTTTCTCCGGATACAGCGCCACGCCGCCGTCCGTGAGGAACTCTCCCCGGTCGGCGACGTAGTTCGGGCCGTCGACGCGCCGCAGGTCGGCGAACCGGTACGCCACGTCGTTCAGGACGACGGTGTCGCCGACGGCCATGCGCGCATCGACGGCATGGGAGAACGTGCTGGTCACCGCGATGCCAACGAGGCTCACCGCGAACCCGAGATGCGCCAGGACCATTCCGGCGTAGCCGCGTGTCCAGGAGGACCGCCGCCGCCAGGCGTCCGACGCGTGCACGCCGGCGATCCACGCCGCCAGCGCGACCGCCAGGGCCGCGCCAGGCTCGAACGTGCCCGCGAACGCCAGGGGCAGCGCCACCCCGAGAATCGCGGCCGCGCCGAGCATCAGCGCCGCCCCCCGGAACAGCCGGGCCGGCGTGCGGCGCCAGCGCGAGACGGGCGCCACCGCCAGGGCCGCCGCCAGCACGAACATCATCGGCACGAAGACGCGATTGAAGTAGGGCGGTCCGATGGAGATCTTCTCGCCGCCCGTGGCCGCCTCGTAGGCGAGCGGGTACAGCGTCCCGATCATCACCACCGCGAGCGCCACGACCAGGATCACGTTGTTCAGCAACAGTAGCAGCTCGCGGGACGCGCCCGCATAGCCGGCGCGGCTGCCGAGACCGGGCGCCCGCAGGGCATAGAGCGTCAGTGCGCCTCCGACCGTCGCCACCAGGAGCGCGAGCAGGAACAGCCCGCGTTCCGGGTCGACGGCGAACGCGTGCACCGACGTGAGCACTCCGGACCGCACGATGAAGGCGCCGAGCAGCGAGAGGGAGAACGCGGCGACCGCGAGGAACAGGGTCCAGCTCTTGAACGCGCCGCGCTTCTCCGTCACCGCCAGCGAGTGCACGAGCGCCGTGCCGGCGAGCCAGGGCATGAACGACGCGTTCTCCACCGGGTCCCAGAACCACCAGCCGCCCCAGCCGAGCTCGTAGTAGGCCCACCAGCTCCCGAGCGCGATGCCGACCGTCAGAAAGGCCCAGGCGACGTTGGTCCACGGCCGCGTCCAGCGCGCCCACACCGCGTCGAGCCGCCCGGAAAGGAGCGCCGCCACCGCGAACGAGAACGCCACGGCGAAGCCGACGTACCCCGTGTACAGCAGCGGCGGGTGCACGATGAGGCCGAAGTCCTGCAGCAGCGGGTTGAGATCGGCGCCCTCCGCCGGCGCGCCGGGCAGCAGGCGTTCGAAGGGCGTGCTGGTGCTCAGCAGGAACAGCAGGAATCCCGCGTTCAGCAGGCCCATCGTGCCGAGCACGCGCCCGTGGATCTCGGCCGGCAGCCGCCCGCCCCCGACGCTCACCGCCCACGTCCAGGCCGCCATGATCGTGGTCCACAGCAGGAAGGAACCTTCGTGGGCCCCCCACGCCGCGCTCGCCCGGTAGTACCAGGGGAGCCGGGTGTTGGAGTTCTCCGCCACGTAGGCGACCGAGAAATCGCTGACCAGGAACGCGTGCACGAGGACGCCGAAGCCCGCGACCAGGAGCACGAGCTGCCCTCCGGCGAGCGTCGCTGCGGCACTGCGCCAGGCCGGGTTCGCGGCGCTCGCGTAGCCGGCGGCGGCCAGGCCTACCGCCGCCAGGAGGGCGAGGATCGTCGCGAAGTGGCCGAGTTCGACGATCACGGGTCCGCCGCCTGGTGCGCCGCGAGGTCCGCGATCTCCGGCGGCATGTAGTTCTCGTCGTGTTTCGCGAGGACTTCGTGCGCCATGAAGGTCCCTCCCGCGTCGAGCTGCCCCGTCACCAGGATCCCCTGCCCCTCGCGAAACAGGTCGGGAAGGATCCCCACGAACCGGACGGGGAAATCGGATCCCTGGAAGTCCGACAGCACGAACGTCACGCCAAGGCCCTCCGCGTCCCGCGAGACGCTCCCCGGAGTCACCATGCCGCCGGCGCGAATGGTCGTCCCCACCGGGGCCGTGCCGTTCACGATCCGCTCCGGCGGATGGAAGGCGTTGATGTTCTCGTTCAGCGCCACGAGCACGAGCGCAACGGTCGCGGCGGTCCCGGCGAGCAGGAAGACGGCGGCGGCGAGGCGGCCGCGGCGGGCCCGGTTCATCCTTCCCTCCTCTCTCGGCCGCGGCGCTGTTCGTCGCGGCGTGCGTCGGCGTCCCGCCGTGCGTGGGCCTCCCGCCGTGCGTGAGAAAGGAAGCGCCGCCGCGCGACGATCGGCCGCAGCCCCAGCGCCGCGAGTACCGCGAAGGAGATGCCGTAGGCCAGCCACACGTAGAGCCCGTGACCGCCCATCGCGAGGAACTCGCTCACGAGGCGCGCTCCAGCCAGTCGCGCACCCACTGCGCGTCCGCCTCGCGCAGCAGCACTTCGTTGCGCAGCCCCGCGACCAGGAACGCCGCCACCAGGGCGTAGAAACCGACCATGTTGATGAGCAGCGGCACCCACATCGACGGGGGCATCGCCGGCGCCGCCGTGAAGGTGATGCTCGCCGGCTGGTGCAGGGTCAGCCACCAGTCCACCGAGTACTTGATGATCGGCACGTTCACCGTGCCGACGATGGCGAGGACCGCGGCCGCGCGGCCCGCCTGGTCGGCGCGCGGAATGGCCTGGCGCAGGGCCACGATGCCCAAATACAGAAAGAACAGGACCAGGACGGATGTCGTCCGGGCGTCCCACACCCACCAGGCGCCCCAGGTCGGCCGCCCCCAGATCGCTCCCGTCAGCAGCGCGATGCCGGTGACGGCCATGCCGACCGGGGCCGTCACGGCGATGAACATGTCCGCGAGCTTCATGCGCCAGACCAGCACGACGATCCCGGCCACCCCCATCGCCACGTAGAGCGCCTCGGCGAGGTGCGCCGACGGCACGTGGATGTAGATGATCCGGTAGCTGTCGCCCTGCTGGTAGTCGGGCGGCGCGAAGCCGAGCCCCCACACGGTCCCGACGCCCAGCAGCGTGACGCCGACCGCCAGGAAGCCGACCAGCCACGGACGCGAGAGGTCGAAGAACCAGCGCGGCGACCCCATGCGGTGGAACCAGGTGGTGAAGCGGCCCACGTCAGTACTCCTGGCTGACCCTGAGCGCGAGGCCGACCGCGAACGGCGCGAGGGTCAGGGCGGCTGCGAGCAGCGCGCCGAGCCAGAGGAATTCGGCGGCCGGGCTCGCGCCCGAGGCGGCCGCGAGACTCGCGCCGGCGCCGAATATCAGCACCGGTACGAAGAGCGGCAGGGCGATCACGGCCGCGAGCATGCCGCCCCGCCCGAGGCCGACCGTGAGCGCCGCCGCGATCGCGCCGATCAGCGTCAGCGCCGGCGTACCGAGCGCCAGGCTTCCCGCCAGCGCGGGGAGCCCCTCCGCGGGCACCTGCAGCATCAGTCCCGCGAGCGGCGAGAGGGCCGTCAGGACCAGCCCGGTCACGCACCAGTGCGCGAACAGCTTGGCCAGCACCGCCACGAACAGCGGCCGTCCGTGCAGCAGCAATTGCTCCAGGGTGCCGTCCTCGAAGTCGCGGCGAAACAGCGTGTCCGTCCCCATCATCGTCGCGAGCAGCGCCAGCACCCACACCATGCCGGGCGCAAGTTCGCCCATGGCTTGCCGGTCCGGCCCCATGCTGAGGCCGAACAGGACGACCGTCAATGCGAAGAACGCCACCGGGTGCACCGCGTCGGCACGCGCCCGAAACGCGACCAGGAAGTCCCGGCGAACCTGCGCGACCGCGATGCTCATCCGGGCAACTCGAGGCGACCCGCGTCCGGCAGGCCCACCGGCTCGTGCGTCGCGCACAGGACCGCGCCCCCCGCGTCCCGGTGGCGGTCGATGAGCGACCGCACCAGGTCCTGGCCCGCGTCGTCGAGCGCCGAGAACGGCTCGTCCAGCAGCCACAGCGGGGCCTCCGTGACGACGAGGCGCGCCAGCGCCGCGCGCCGCCGCTGCCCCGCCGACAGCGTCGCGCAGGGCACGCGCCCCGCGCGGCCGAGCCCCACGGTGTCGACGGCGTCCCGGCAGACGTCGGCGTCGCGGGACAGCCCCTCGAGGGCGAGGTACCAGCGGATGTTCTCCAGTGCGCTCAGCATCGGGTTCACGCCGGGCTTGTGTCCGAGGTACAGGGGCCGTTCCGGCGGACGGACCCGCACGCTGCCGGCCTCCTCCGTGAAGAGCCCGGCTATGCAGCGCAGCAGCGTCGTCTTGCCGCTGCCGTTCGGGCCGCGGACCTCCACGAGGTCACCGGCCGAGAGCGTCAGTTCGACGCCCTCGAACAGCGTCCGGCCGTTGACGCCGCACGCCAGGCCGCGAGTGCACAACAGCGGTTCGTTCGAGGGGTCGGCCACAAGCCGGGCATTATAGGCGACGGGGACGCCCGTACCCCGCCGGGCCAGCCCCTGTCCACGCCCGTCAGACGCCGTACAGCGCCTTCACGTTGTCGCGCGTGATGCGAATCCGATCGCCCGCCGGGACATTCTCGAACAGTTCGTCCAGCACGGCCTCGGAACACGGCCACGTCGAGTCCGTATGGGGATAGTCCGAACCCCACATGAGCCGGTCCACGCCGACGAGGTCCCGGGTCGCGAGGGCCGGCTGGTCGTCCTCGATGGTGGCGTGGAACTGCCGGCGCCAGATCTCGTGCGGCGGCGGGCCGGAGGGCGCATCGGGCAGGCTGCGCCACTCGCGCTGCTGGCCCTGGTGGACGCGGTCGAGCCAGTGGGCGATCCAGCCGGCGTTGAACTCCGCCACCACGATCGGCAGCCGCGGGTGGCGTTCGCACACCCCGCGGCACATGAACTCGACGATCGTGCGCTGCACCGCGCCCTGCGCGGCCGCGTAGTCGGCGATCGCATCGCGCCGCGCGCGGGAACGGTGTTCGGGCGGCACGTACGCATTCGTGCCCACGTGCAGCGACAGCGGGAAGGCCGCCTCCTCCGCCCGCGCCCAGATCGGCTCGTACGCGTCGTCGAAGTACGGGCGCTCGTGCGGCGAGGTACAGGGAATGCAGCCCCCCTTGAACCCCATCGCCAGCACCCGGTCGAGCTCCCGCGCGGCCGCTTCGGGGTCCTGCACCGGGATCGCGGCCAGGCCGTGGACGCGGCCGTTGGAAGCGCTCGCGTAGTCGTGGAGCCAGTCGTTGTAGTTTTTCTGCAGCGCGACGAGCAGGGCCGTGTCGGGCAGGCTGAACATCGGGAAGAAGCCGGGATACACGAACTCGGCCTCGAGGCCGTCGAGGTCCTGGTCCTCGTGGCGCCAGGCGCCGTCCACGAGGCCCCGGCGCATCCCCGCGTAGCCCTTCGCGAACAGCGCCGCGATCTCGGGATCCTCCATGTGCGCGACGTCGGGCTTGTGTCCGGCAGTACGGGCGAGGGGCTCGTTGCGGGCGAGCCGGGTGGACGCGAGTCCCATCTGGGCGACGCTGACGCCCCGCGGATTCCACGCGGGGACCACGATGCGGTCGCCCTCCCCCTCGGTGTGCACGACCCGTGGCGCCTCGTCCCCGAAACGGTCGGCGAGCCCGGCGAACACATCAGGGCCCTCCACCACGTGGGAGTCCGCGGAAATCGGTTTCATGGTTGCCTCCGGTATCGTGTTCACAGTCCCCGCAGCGCTTCCTCGAGCGGCATCTCGCCGTCGAGCAGGCTGAAGGTCTTGCCGACGGTGTTGTCGAGGTCCAGGCAGCGGACCAGCACTTCGGCGAGGTTCTCCCGCGATGTCAGGCCCCGGCCATGGAGTTCCGGGCTGACCGCGACGCGCTCCGTCGCCGGTTCGTCCGTCAGCCCGCCGGGGCAGACGATCGTGTAGTCGAGGTCCGTCTCGCGCAGGTGGTTGTCCGCGTGCGCCTTGGCCTTGTGGTAGTGGGCGATCGGCGAGGTGCTGTGAATGTCGTTGTTGATCGAGCTCAGCATCACGTAGCGGCGCGCGCCCGCCACCTGCGCCGCCACCATCGAGCGGATCGCCCCGAGGTGGTCCACGAGGACCGTCTTGTCCCTGCCCGTGTGACCGCCGGAGCCGGCCGCGAATATGACCGCGTCCATCCCGGCGACGGCGTGGTCGACGGGATACTCGAGATCGCCCAGCACCGTCGGCACGCCGAGCGCGTCGAACTTTGGCCGCTGGGCCGGGTCCCGGATCATCGCCACGGGATCGTGACGGCCTCCCGCGAGCCTCCTCAAGACTCGCGTGGCCGTGTTGCCGTTCGCCCCGATCACCAGCACCCGCATGGCCGTCCCTCCCCGAGTTGCGGCGGCGTCAACTCATGCTAACGTCCGGGCACGGCCCGGCGCGAGCCCGCCCGCGGGCTCAACCGCCGCGACAGAGGAGTGAAGCATGAAACGACTGCTTGCATCGGCCGGTTTCGCGCTGGTGTTCGCGACCCCGACCGCGTCCGCCGGCGTGTCCCCGGAGGACTTCGCGCGCAACCCCGACGTGCTGCGCACCCGCATCTCCCCGACCGGCGAATACCTGGCGACCCTGCGCGTCGTGGACGACAAGCGCGTCGTCGCCGTGCTGACGTTTCCGGACATGGAACTGAAGGGCGTCATGAGCTTCCCCGGCCGCAACCAGGTGCTGAGCTTCCGCTGGGTCAACGACGAACGCCTGGTCGGCTCCGTCACGCGCGACTTCGGGCGCTTCGAGTTCCTGTCGCCCTCGGGCGAGTTGTTCGGCATGAACGCCGACGGCGGGCGCGGCAAGCACCTCTTCGGGTACCGCGCCGGCGCCGACCGACCTTCAGCCACGCGCGGCGCGGTGCAGCAGTACGCCAGCGCAACCGTCATCGACCCGCTCTGGGACGACCCGGACCACGTGCTGATCCAGGTGCGCGACTGGACGTTCGGCAAATCGTCCCCCGTGGAGGCGGTGCGGATGAACGTCTACTCGGGGCGGCTCTCCCGCAGGATCCGCGCGCCGGTCCCGGACGCCCAGCTCGTCACGGACAACGACGGCAACGTCCGTTTCGCGTTCTCGAACGACGACCAGTTCAACACGGTGATCCACGAACGCGATCCCGAGACCCGGGAATGGCGGATCTTCAGCAAGGTGCCGTTCGGCGACGCCGGCCTCGATCCGCTCGCGATCGCGCCGGACGGGCGCATCTGGGTGAACACGGCGCGGGACGAAGGACCCCAGGGGCTCTACCTCATGGATCCGAAGACGCAGGAACTGACCGAGGTGTACCGGCACGAGTACGTCGACGCGACGCCGGTGGTCGAGGACGACGACGGGAACGTCTGGGGGGTGCGGGTCGTCCCCGGGCTGCCCGACATCGTCGTCCTCGACCCGGACAACCCCGAGGCCGCGCTCCGCGAACAGCTCCGGGGAGCCTTTCCCGAGCGTTTCGTCCAGGTACTGAACGCCACCCGGGACGGCACCCTCCAACTCATCGGCGTCACGGACGACGACAGCACCCCGGAGGTCTACGTCTTCGACCGGGAGAACCGCAACCTGGCCCGGCTCTTCGACAGTCTCCCGTGGATCGACGACGCGCGGCTCTCCGAGATGCGCCCGATCGTTTTCCGCGCGCGGGACGGCGTGACCGTGCACGGGTACCTCTCGATGCCCGCCGACGCCGGCGACGCGCCGGTACCGCTCGTCCTCATGCCCCACGGCGGCCCCCACGGCATCCGGGACTATTGGGGCTACGACCCGTACGTGCAGATCCTGACCACCCACGGCTACGCCGTCCTGCAGGTGAACTACCGCGGCTCCGGCGGCTACGGCCCCCACTTCCAGAAGCTGGGCTACCTCGAGTGGGCCGGCGCGATGCAGGACGACCTCACCGACGCCGTGCACTGGGCCATCGAGCGCGGCATCACGGCCCCCGGCCGCGTGTGCATCCACGGGTGGAGCTACGGAGGGTACGCCGCCGCCATGAGCGTCGTGCGCGAGCCGGATCTTTACGCGTGCTCCGTCCCCGCCGCCGGCGTCTATGACCACAACATCCAGTACCGCGAGGCGGACTTCGCCCGCTACACCCGTTGGGGGGACAACTACCTGGACAAGGTGATCGGCGCGACGCCCGAGGAGCGCCACCTCGCTTCACCGATCGCACACATCGCGCGCCTGAAGACGCCGCTCTTCCTCGTGCACGGCGAGGAGGACGCCCGCGTCCCGGTGGCGCACGCCCACGCGTTCCTGGACGCGCTCGAGAAAGCCGGGATCGAAGCGGCCTACATGGAGAAGGAGAACGAGGGACACGGGTTCTTCAAGGAGGAGAACCGCGTGGACTTCTTCAAGGCCCTGCTCGCGTTCCTGGACCGGCACATCGGGCCCGAAGCGGCGCCCCGAAACGAAACGGTTTCGGAGAGCCGCCCGGAAGATCAGGCCGTAGTGGTTACTGGTAGAAGTTGACCCGCAGGAAGACGTAACGCCCCACGGCGCCGTACAGGAACAGGTCCGTGTTGGTGCCGGAACTGAACACGTACGGCGGGTCCTTGTCGAACAGGTCGTTCACGCCCAGCAGCACCCGGTACGCGCCCGGGTTCCAGCCGACGCGGAGGTCGTGCTCCGTGTGCGACGGCACGGTGTCGTAACCGAACGTGTTGTCGCCGTCGAAGCGCGGGTCGTCCATGTCGTCGATGAACCGCATCTGCCACGAGAAGTCCCAGTTCCCCTTGTCCACCCGGAGCGACCCGATCGCCTTGATGCGCGGCATCGAGCCCCGGTCGTCGGCGTTGCCGGCGTTGGGGAAGAAGCTGTTCTTGGCCACGTACGTGCCTTGCACGTCGGCCGTGACGAAGGTGTCGAACGGACCGTCGAACTCGTAACGCACCCCCAGGTCGCCGCCCTTGGTGGTGACCTGGCTGGAGTTGATCGACTGGTTGGTCATGCCGGCGACGGCCAGCCCGGCGGCTGACACGACGGAGTTGAACCGGTCGCACGACGGATCCGTCAGACCGACGGGCCCTTCGTAGCAGGAGTCCACGATGCTGTCCGACGTGATCCGGGTGATGAGGTCCAGCACCTTGATGTTCCAGAGATCGACGGAAAGCGAGAACCCCGGCAGGAATCGCGGCGTCACCACGACTCCCACGGTCGACGTGTCCGCCGTCTCGGGCAGGAGGTTCGGGTTCCCCCCGGCAAGCACCGAGAACTGCGCCGACACCTGGCTGAGCCCCGGGCCAATGCCGTCCAGCAGGCAGTTCTGATCGACGTTGCTGCCCGGCGTGCGGCTCGGATCCCCCGCGGCGCAGGGATGCGTGAAGAAGTCGAAGCTGACCACACCGCCGCTGAAGAGGTCGGTCACCGACGGCGCGCGGTAGGCCGTGCTGCGGTTCGCCCGCAGCCGTACGTCCTGCATGATCTGCCAGTTCAGCCCGACGCGCCACACCGACTCCTCACCGAAGTTCGAGTAGTCGGACGACCTCGTCTGCAGGTTCAGTTCGAGGATGTCCGCGAACATCACGTCGGCCAGGATCGGTACCGTGACCTCTCCGAAGAACTCGGTGACCTTGAAGCGGCCCTTCGTGGTGAAAACCTGGTTGGCCACCGACTCACCCGCTTCCGTGACGGAGTCGGGCTTGTTGTAGCCCCGGTCGGTGCGGGTCTCGAAGCCGAATGCCACGTCGACCGTGCCCGCCGGCACGTCGAACACCGGCCCGGTCACCACGCCGAACCAGCCGGCGGTCTGGAACTCCGAGACCGCGAGGCTGACCTGCTTGAGATACCGGATCTCGTCGGACGTCCAGTTCCCCGGGCGCAGCGCGTCCAGCGCACCGCTCGGGTTGACGACGCCGGAGCACACAGAGTCACGCGCGCACCACTCGGGGTCCGAGATGATGTTCGCCCGCAGCAGGTTCCAGGTTGCGTCCGTCGTCAGGTCGGCGTCGACCCGGGTATACAGGTGCGACAGCTCCCAGCTCCACTCGTTCAGGAACCCGTCGGAGATGATGTCGCCCCTGAGTCCCATGGCCAGCCGCAGCGTATTCGACTCGTGGTTGCTCACCCGCGCGCCGACGGTGCTCGTCGGACGGATATAGAGACTGCCGGCAGCCCCGAACGGGTTGTGCGGATTCGAGGCCGGTATACGCCAGCCTTGCGGCACACCGGGCGTACCGAAGCTGCCCGGGTTACCGTCGAGACGGAACTCGCTCTGGCGTTTCGCGTACTGGATCTCCAGGAAGGCCTCCGTGCCGTCCGTGAGGTCGTAAGTGCCGTAGCCGGCGAAGCTGTAAACCTCCGACGCGCCCCAGATGTCCTGTCCGAGCGCGTAGTCGTACCGCCTCAACTCCACATCGTCCGGACTGCTCACCGCCTGCGCCGGTGCGAACGACGGGCAGTTCGGAAACACGTTCGTCACTTCGTCCCCGCCGAATGCCTTCGGCATCGTGCAGAACAGTCCACCGTTGTCCGCGAAGAACACCCCGCCCGGCGAGAAGAAACTCCCGTGCTGGGCCGCGCCGGATAGAACGGAAATCGCCGGGAACGCCCAGTCTCGATCCGTCTGCGGCAGGTTGTTGGAGTAGCGGTACTCGCCGCCGAGGATCACGGAGCCCCGGTCGCCGGTGGCGCCGATGGCGAACTCCGCGCTGTACTGCTCGGCATCGCCCTCGCCGCTGATGCCGGACGACGCACCGGCCTCGATCCCTTCGAAGCTGTCCTTCAGGATGACGTTCACCACTCCCGAGACGGCGTCCGCGCCGTACACCGCCGAAGCGCCGTCGCGCAGGATCTCCACGCGCTCGACCATCGCGGTGGGCACGAACGTCAGGTCCGCCGCCTGGTTGGCGAGCGAGTCGGCAAAGCTCGCGACGCGCTTGCCGTTGATCAGGATGAGCACCCGGTCCGGACCCAGGTTGCGCAGGTCGACCGAAGTCGATCCGCCGCCGGACAGCACGCTGGACTGGTTGAAGCCGGACGTGCCGGACACGGCCTGGTTGCGCAACGCTTCGCCGAGGTTGCCGAAGCCGGATTCGAGCACGGACTGACCCGTGATGACGGTGATCGGACTCGCCGAAGCAAAGTCGCTGCGCTTGATGCGCGAACCGGTGACGACGATCTCCTCGATCTCTTCCCGGTCGTCCTCGACCGCTTCTTCGGCGAGTGCCGCCGGCGACCAGGCCAGCAGCGAAAAGACCAGTAGAAACGGCAGCGGGAGTGGTTTCCCGGCTGCCGTCATCCAGGACGGCATGTACTTATATCCCATGGTTTTATCCTCCCCATAGACAGGCGCACTCTCCGCCTTTTTCTCGACCTAGTCAATCGGATAGGGAAGCGATTCTGCGCCCGTTTCGCGCACCATCGCATCGCGTCCTGAAGACGCGTCCGGGGCGGCCTCAGAAGCCGAGTTCGACCCCCAGGTAGAACTGCCTCGGCAGCGCGGGGAAGTAGCGGAAACTGCCGAAGGCGAAGTCCGCGCGGTCCGCGTAACGCTCGTCGGTCAGGTTGAGCAGCCGGGCGAACAGCGTCATCCGCTCCGACACCCGATAGCTCCCCCGCCAGTGGAAGGCCAGGTGGCCCTTGTAGCGCGCCGTGTTGGCGGCGTTGAGGGAGTGCGAGCCGACGTACACGGCTTCGAGTTCCGACCGCAGCGCGCCGGACGAGACGTGCCAGCGGGCGCTGCCCAGCCAGCGCGGCGCGGTGTCCACGTCGTTGCCGTCCCGGATCTGCTCGCCGCGCGCGGCGTCGCGGTCGAAGGCATAGCGGTGCCGAGCGTAGGTGCCCGTCAACTCGAGCCGGTGGATGTCCCCGAGGCGGCCGCGCAGCGCGAACTCGATGCCCGAGGACTCCGTCTCGCCGTCGCTCACGTTGAAGCCATCGGCGTCGCGGAAAATGAGGTGGTCGGTCCGCTCGGCATAGACGGCGACGTCGGCGTCAACCGTCTCCCCCGTCCACCGCCAACCCGCTTCCACCGACGTCAGCGCCTCGCTGTCGATGTCGGCGACGGTCTGCCCGCTCTGGAGCCGATACAGTTCCGTGGCCTGGGGGGCGCGAAAGCCCCGGCCGGCGACCGCGTAGGCCTCGGACCGGTCGTCGAGGTCCCAGTGGATCCCGATGCGGCCGGCGACGTCCGTGAAGGTGTCCTCCCTGCTGGCGGGCCGCGTGTACAGGCAGCCCCCGAATCCGCAGGCGGTACCATCGTCGCGGGTGTTGCCGACGGTGGCGTGGTTGTCGTAGTCGTAGGCCAGGCGCTCGACGCGCAGGCTGTGGACGAAGTTCGCCCGGGCCGAGAGCGACCAGGTCAGGTCGTAGAACGCCGCCGCCATGGCGCTGTCGACGTCGTAGTCGTAGTGCGTGCCCGGCGGCCGGGTGGCCACCAGGAAGGCAGACCCGATCGTCGGGCCGTCCTGGTGCTGACCGAGTTCGCCCCGCATCCACTCTACCTGTGCGCCGACGTTCCAGGAGAGGCTCCCGTCGACGCCCCCGAGACGCCCGACCGCGCCACCGCTCGTCTGCGCGTTCGTCTCAAGGGGCTGTCCCGGCAGGAAGTGCTGCAGGAACGCCATGCTCGAGCGGCGCAGGTACGGCGTCAGGGCAAGCTGGCGGTCCCCGAGGTCGCGCGTCCACGCGCTGATCGCGCGCACCGACCACGCGTCGCGGTACGCCTCCGGGTTCGGGTTGGTGTCGCGCAGGTCATCGTCGTCATACGCCCGGTACCCGCGCACGAAGCCGCCGGTCTCCTGGTTCAGCAGCGTGGCCGACACGAAGTTCGAGACCTCCCACGGACCTGCCTCGAAGACGTGACTCAGGCTGGCTTTCTGCTGACCGAAGCCGGTGTCGTCCCGGTAGCCCCCGCTGCCGGTCGAGTGCACGTCCACGCGCACGTCGCCGAGCACCCCGCCCGCGCGCGCCTGGTGGTAGTCGTACGGACCGACCTCCAGCGAGAGCGCGGGCCGCCCCGCCGGTCGCCGCGCGACGACGTTCACCACGCCGTGCAGGGCGTTGCCGCCGAACAGCGCGCTCGCCGGTCCGCGCAGGACTTCGACGGCCGCCGCCTGCTCGGTGTTGACCTCGAAGAGGTTGTTGATGTTGCAGAACCCCGCGGGGCGGATCGGGATGCCGTTTTCCAGATAGAGGAACTCGCCGCACGCCCCGGGCCCGGCCAGCACGCCCGAGCGGATCGCCGTCAGGTGTTCGTGTCCCGAGCCGCGCTGGACCCAGACCCCGGGCACCCGCACGAGGGTCTCGTGCACGTGGTTGGCGCGCAGGAGATCGAGTTCCTCGGCATCGACCGTGGTGACGCTGCCAAGGTCGCCCTGGCGGGCGCGTACCGATGCGTCCGCGACCACCACGATCTCTTCCACTCCCGAGATTTGCGCGACTTCGGCGACGGAAGCCTCGTCCTGCCCAAACGCGCACACTGCGGCCAGCGCGCCGAGCAGGGAAACGGGGGATTTCATGCGCGAGAGTGTGTCCGATTTGGCCGGCCGTTGCCAATCGCGCGGCGCCGGGCGGGACTGGCGACCGGGGCCCGGCGAAAGCGTCGACGCGCGCGTCCGCGTCTCCTTTCGGCATCGGAAACGGTCCCCTGTAGCGCCCACGGCGAGGCGTCCTGGATTATGCGACTCCGCGAGGCATGCCGGACACAGCACATTGGCGGACGCGACCAGCCACTTTGGAGTTCATCGACATCTACGCCGGCCTGACGGACAATGAACTCCGTCGCTACCGGCAGCGGCATCCCGAGGAGGGCAGCATCGTGACAGGGTTCTTTCAACAGGCCCGTGAGGAAGGCCTCGAGCAGGGCATTGAGCAAGGCCTGGAGCGAGGCATGCGCCAGGGCCGTGCCGAGGGCGAGCGCCTCGTGCTGGAGCGCCAGATTCGACACCGGTTCGGCCGGCTGCCGCCGGAAGCGGCCGAACGACTCCGGCGGGCGCAGGAGACCGACCTCGAAACCTGGGCCGACAACGTGCTGGACGCCGAAACCCTCGACGAGGTGTTCCGCCCGACACGCGCATGAACTCGTCACGGGCGGCATCCGGCGCCGCGCGGTGCTCGCCGGGAATCCCGTAGACAGTCTCCCCGGCGGCCCCGCTTCCGCGCATGCCCTTCGACTATCCCAGCCTCAAGGCCCGGGCCCGCCGCATAGAGGACCGGCACCCGGCCATCGCCCTGCGAGTGCACCGCGCGGTGAGCTGGCTCGGGCGGGCCGAGCGGTGCGGCGACGATGACGACGGGCGCTTCATCTTTCTCTGGATCGCCCTGAACGCCGCCTACTCCGACGAGATCCAGCGCGAGTCGACCCCAGAGCAGACGGTCCTCGACCGCTTCCTCAAGCGGCTGGTGGAACTCGACCGCGAGAACCTGCTGTACGAGTTGGTCTGGGCGAAGTTCCCGGGGCCCTTCCGACTCCTCCTCGACAATCGTTTCGTGTTCCAACCCTTCTGGGACTACCAGAACGGCAAGATCTCCGAGCGCCAGTGGCAGCGCTCCTTCGAGGGCGCCCGGACGAAGGCCCACCTGGCCCTGCGCGACCGCAGCCGCACGGACACGGTCCTCGCCATCGTCCTCGCGCGGCTCTACACGCTGCGCAACCAGTTGATCCACGGCGGCGCGACCTGGCACAGCAGCGTGAACCGGGACCAGGTGCGGGACGGCACCGCCATCCTCGCGGACCTCGTCCCGCGGGTCATTCACCTGCTGATGGCGAATCCCGAGGAGGACTGGGGCGATCCGTGCTATCCGGTGGTGGACGGCTGATCCGTCTGCCTACAGCTCCCTGAGCACCAGCACCGGCGGCGACTCCACGAGCTTGCGCGTACCGAGATAACCGATCAGGGCGATCAGCACGGCGCCGATGGCGGGACCCGCGAGCCAGAGCCAGGGGTGCAGCTCGTACCCCAGTTCGAACACCTGCGATCGCAGCACGGTGACCGTGAGTTCCGCGCCAACCACCGCCACCACCCCGGCGAACGCGCCGAGGACCGCGAACTCGGCCGTCAGGGCCCCGGCGATGAGTCTCATCGTGCCCCCGAGGGCGCGCACGAGGGCGTGTTCCTTCAGGCGCGCCTCGTGGCTCGCCTGGATCGAGGCCACGAGCACCAGCGCGCCGGCGCCGAGGACGAGGCCCAGCACCAGTTCGATCGCCTGCGTGACCCGCCCGACGATGCTGCGCACCTGGCGGATGATCTCGTCGACTTCGATGACCGTGATCGTGGGATGCTCGGACAGGAGGCGGTTGAGGAACGGCTTGGCCTCGGCGTCGAGGTGGAAGCTCGTCATGTGGGTGGTGGCGAAGTCGCGCAGCGCGCCTCCGGAGAAGATCAGGAAGAAGTTCGGCTGCAGGCTGTCCCACTCGACCCGCCGCGTGTTCGCCACGCGCGCGGTCACGGGCAAGCCGCCGATGTCGAAGGCCAGTTCGTCCCCGATGCCGAGCCCGAAACGGGCGGCATACTCGTCCTCGAGCGAGATGAGGGCTTCGTCCGTGCCCTCCGGCCACCACGCGCCCTCCACGAGCACGTTGTTGTCGGGCAGCGTGTCGGACCACGTCAGGTTGCGCTCGGACCGCAGGCGCGGCCCGTCCGGCCCCCGGCGATGGGTCTCCGCCCAGGACTCGGCGGCCTCGCCGTTCACGCTCATGACTCGGCCGCGGATCATCGGAAAGAGGTGTCCGTCATAGTCCGTGTGGGTCGCCAGCAGGGCCTGCACCGCCTCGACCTCGTCGTCGGCGACGTTCATGACGAAGTGGTTCGGCGCGTCCTCGGGCAACTGCGCGCGCCACTCGTCCAGCAGGGCCGTGCGGATCAGCAGCAGGATGAGCAGGAGCATGATCGCGATCCCGAAGATCGTGATCTGGGCGACGTTCTCCCGGTAGCGCCGCTGCAGGCCCGCCAGCGCGAGCCGCCAGGCGCTGCCGGCCTGCATCCCCACGACGCGCCCGCCGCGCAGGAGCGCGAGCGCCAGCACGGCGAACGCCCCGCAGACGCCCACCCCGCCGACGAGCGCCCACAGGGTCAGGAAGACATCGCCGCTGTACCACACCAGCAGGCCGAGCCCGCCGATGGCGGCGGACCCATACGTGAACGCCTGCGACGCCGCGCCGGCATGCACGTCCCGCCGGATCACGCGCATCGGCGAAACCCCGCGCAGGGCGAGCAGCGGCGGCAGGGCGAACGCCAGCAGGCACACGAAGCCCGTGACGGCCCCCAACGCCAGCGGGCGGGGGCTCGGCAACGGCAGCGACGCCGGCAGATAGGCGGCCAACGCCGCCACGATGCCCTGGTGCACCAGGCCCCCGAGCACAAGGCCCGTCACGACCCCGGCGCCCCCGACCACACTCAGGATACCCAGGTAGCCCCACTGCACGTCGGACGGCGTGGCCCCGAGGGTCTTGAGCACGCCGACATGGTCGTAGTGCCGCCGCGCGTATCGGTGCGCGCCGAGCGCAACGGCGACTCCGGCGAGCAGGACCGCCAGCAGTCCTCCCAGGAGAAGGAAGCTCTCGGCGCGGTCGAGGGCTTCGCCGATGGTCGGGTTCGCGTCGGCGATGCCCCGCCAGCGGTAATTGGGCGCGAGGTCCGGCTCGATGGCCGCGCGCAGTTCGGCGAGGCTGCCGTCGTCTCCCGCGAGGAGCAGCCGGTAGCCGACCCGGCTGCCCGGCTGGATCACCCGCGTCTCGGGTACATCGTCGATGTGCATCAGGAGACGCGGGCCGAGATCGAACACGCTGCCGCCGCGGTCCGGCTCGCCCACGAGCACCCGTGCGATCTCGAGGCGCGCGTAGCCGAGCGCCACCGTGTCCCCCACCGCGAGATCGAGCGCCGGGAACAGGCGCGAGTCGAGCCACACCTCGCCCGGCGCGGGGACGGCGTCCGTGACGCCGGCGGGTCCGAACGGCTCTCCCGCGACGCGCAGCACGCCGCGCAGGGGATAGCGGTCCCCCACGGCCTTGACGGACACGAGCTGGCTGCGGGCGTCCGTCGATTCGTCCGCGAAGAGCATCGACGGGAAGGTAATGACGTCGGTCTGTGCCAGCCCGAGGCGGCGCGCGGCGTCACGAAAGTCCTCGGGTATCGGCCGCGTCGAGCCGATGACCCGGTCGGCGCCCAGGAACGTGGTCGACTCGGAGAGGAGGGCCTCGCGCAGGCGGTCGACGAACAGGCCGATCGCGGTCACCGTGCCCACCGCCACCACGACGGCCGCGAGCAGCAGGCGCAGTTCGCCGGCGCGCCAGTCGCGCACGGCCAGCCGCAGCACCATGCGCGGCGTCACGCGGCGATCCTTCCCGCTTCCAGGGTGACGATACGGTTGCACCGGTCCGCGAGGGCGGCATCGTGCGTCACGAGCACGAGCGTCGCGCCGGACTCGACGTTGAGATCGAACAGGAGGTCGATCACGCGCGCTCCCGTTGCGGTGTCCAGGTTCCCGGTGGGTTCGTCCGCGAACAGGACCTTCGGCCGCGAGGCGAAGGCCCGCGCGATGGCCACCCGTTGCTGCTCGCCCCCCGAAAGCTCGCGCGGATAGTGCGTCACCCGTTCCGCCAGGCCCACGCGCGTCAGGAACTGCAGCGCGTCATCCCGCGCAGCGGCGTCGCCCCGCAGCTCCGACGGCAACATCACGTTCTCGAGCGCCGACAGGCTCTCGATGAGCTGGAAGGTCTGGAACACGAAGCCGATGCACCGTCCGCGGACCCGCGCGCGCTGCTCTTCGGACAGCGCCGTGATCTCTTCCCCGTCGAGCCAGACGTCGCCGGCGCTCGGGAGATCGAGCCCCGCCAGGATTCCGAGCATCGTGGTCTTGCCGGACCCGGAGGCGCCCACCACCGCCACCGACTCGCCGGCCGCCGCCTCGAAATCCACGTCGTCGAGGATGCAAAGGTCGCCCTCCGCGGTCGGCACGGTCTTGTTGATCGCGCGGGCGCGCAGGATCGGCGATTCGGCGGAACCGTCGTTCATGTCGGGTGTCGGATGACCTCAAACACCGGGCGCCGACGGGGCCGGCGGCCGGATCCGATGGGCTTGCGGCGCATAGACTACCATTGCGTATACGCATCACCGGCGCCCATCCGTTGCAACGCCTGTCACGCATCTTTGCGCTACTCGTCCTGTTCATCGCCGCCGGCGCCGCCCCCAACGTCGACGCGCCCGGAGGCACGCACCCGACCATCCTCGTCCTGGGCGACAGCCTGAGCGCCGCCTACGGCATGGCTCCCGAGCGGGGCTGGGTCCGCCTGCTGGCCGAGCGTCTCGCAGACGAGGGCAGTCCCTATGGGGTCGTGAACGCCAGCGTCAGCGGCGAGACGACCACGGGCGGACGCGCGCGCGCCCCCGCGCTGCTCGAGCGGCACCGGCCGCGCATCGTGATCGTCGAACTCGGAGGCAACGACGGTCTGCGCGGCTATTCCGTGGCGCGGATCCGGGAGAACCTGGACGCCATCGCGCGAGCGGCTCGCGACAAGGGAGCCGCCGTCGTCGTCGCGGGCATGCAGATGACGCCCAATCTCGGCCCCCGCTACACCGAGTCGTTCCGGGACGTCTTCGTCGAGGTCAGCGAGTCGCTCGACGCGAAGCTGGTGCCTTTCTTCCTCGAGGGGATCGACCCGGAGACCATGCTGCAGCGCGACGGAATCCACCCGACCGCGGAGGCCCAGCCGATTCTGCTCGAAAACGTCTGGGAGGTGCTGGAGCCGCTGTTGCGGTGAGGCGGCGCGCCGCCCGGCACCTCAGCCGGATCGATCAGGCCGAAGCGCCGCCAACCCCTGGACAGCGGCACAGGAGACCCGTTTCCGCCGACCCTCCCCTCCAACGCAACATCGCCCAATTCAACCGTGGCCGCGGCGCGCGGCGATCTGTTTCGATCAGCCGCGGCCCCAAATGATCAGGGCGATGTTCCGTTTGCAGACGATGTCCGGCTCGACACCTCGCCATCACCTGCCCGGCTCCTGCGCCGATCACCGACCCCACCACGAGCAGGGAGCGTTTTCCACGGGCCGTCCACGGGCGCGGTCTCCCAATACATCAGAGCGCCGGTGGGCGGGCGGTGGAAAACGCGGTGCCGGAGCCGCCACGAACCTTGATCGGGGCGATGTTCCGTCACGGAGCAGTCGCGCCGTGCGCGCAAGCGACACGGGACGGGGCAAGCCCGTCCCCTACGGAGACCGGCCTCCACCGAGGCACGGGGGCGACATCGGCGCCTCCCCGAAGCGCGTCTTCCAGTCGTCCTCCGTGTAGGTGTGCAGCGCCAACGCGTGCACCGGGCCGGCGAGTTCGTCCGCCAGCACGGCGTTGACCATGCGGTGGCGTTCGAGCAGGCGCCGCCCCTCGAAGCCGTCCGCCACGACGACGACGCGGAAGTGGGATTCCGAACCCGCGGGAACGTTGTGGTTCGGGCTCTCGTTCTCGACGACGAGGTGAGCCGGCGCCAGCGCTTCCGCGAGCTTCGCCTCGATAGTTTCCTGTACGTTCATCGCACCCCCGCGCACGGCTCCTAACGCCAGTTACGCCAGCCGGCCGCCTTGCGGACGCCGGTCCACGGGATAATATAGTTTGTTCGCCGCCTGAGGGTGCTCTCCATGCTGCTGGTCATCTCGCCCGCCAAGTCCCTCGACTTCGACTCCGCGCCCGCGACGCGCAAGCACTCGCAGCCCGCGTTCCTCGAAGACGCGCGGGCCCTCGTCGACGGGCTGAAGGACCTCGCCCCCGGCGAGATCTCGGACCTCATGCACATCAGTACCCGGCTCGGAGAACTGAACTGCGACCGCTTCAACGAGTGGTCGCCGCCGTTCACCCGCGCCAACGCGAAACAGGCCGTGCTCGCGTTCAAGGGCGACGTCTACATGGGCATGCGGGCGTGGGACTTCTCGGAACGCGACTTCACCTGGGCGCAGAAGCGCGTCCGGATCCTGTCGGGCCTGTACGGGCTGCTGAAGCCCCTGGACCTCATCCAGCCCTACCGGCTCGAGATGGGCACCGCGTTCGCGAACGCGCGCGGCAGCGACCTCTACGCCTTCTGGGGCGACCGGCTGACCGATGCCCTGCGCGACGAACTCGACGGGCATCGCACGCGGACGCTGATCAACCTCGCGTCGAACGAGTACTGGAACGCCGTCCGTCCGGAGCGTCTCGACGCGCGCGTGGTGACGCCGGTCTTCAAGGACCTCAAGAACGGGCGGTACAAGTTCATCAGCTTCTTCGCGAAGAAGGCCCGCGGCGCCATGATCGGCCACGTCGTTCGCAACCGCATCGACACCGTCAAGGGGCTGAAGGACTTCGACTGGCAGGGCTACCGCTTCTCCGCCGAGCAGTCGACGGCCGACGACCTCGTCTTCCTGCGGGACGGCGTACGCGCGCAGGCGGCCTGACCGCCGGACTCAGGCGCCGGTCTCCGGCACCCGCAGCAGGTCCCCCAACTGCGCCTTGCGCAGCTTCACGGGGTTGCGCTTCGCACCGATGTTCAGCATCTCGACGAAGAGCGAGAACCCCATCGCGACGTAGATGTAGCCCTTCGGCACGTGCAGCCCGACCCCCTCGGCGACCAGGGCGAACCCGATGATGAGGAGGAACGAGAGCGCCAGCATCTTGAGGGTCGGGTGATCCTCGACGAAGCGGCTCACCGGCCCCGCCGCCACCATCATCACGAGCACCGCGGTGACGATGGCCGCGATCATGACCGGAAGTTCGTCCACCAGGCCCACCGCCGTGATCACCGAGTCGAGCGAGAACACGATGTCGATGATGGCGATCTGGAAGAGCACCGCGCCGAGACGCGCGACCGCCTCGCCCACATGGCTCTCGGGCGCGTGGTACTCCAGCGAGTTGTGCATCTCCCGGGTGGACTTGGCGATGAGGAACGCCCCGCCCGCGATCAGGATGATGTCCCGGCCGGAAATCCCGTGGCCGAACACCTCGAAGAGGTCCTCCGACAGGCTCATGATCCACGACAGCGACAGGAGCAGCGCGATGCGCATGAACATCGCGGCGCTCAGGCCGAGCAGGCGCGCCCGCGCGCGCTGGTGCTCCGGCAGCCTCCCGGTGAGTATCGAAATGAAGACGATGTTGTCGATCCCGAGAACGATCTCGAGCAGCGTCAGGGTGAGGAATGCAACCCAGACCTCGGGGTTGGCGAGCAGGTCGAGCATGGGACTATCATGAATCGCGTCAGCGCAACGGGCGGAAGTTAAACATGGCCGAAGATCGCAACCCAGCCGGATCGGATCCCTCTGTCGAGGCCTCTGCCGAGGCCCTCGAAGCCGCCGTGTTCCGCCGGCTGCTCGCGCACCTCGACGACCACACGGAAGTCCAGAACATCGACCTCATGAACCTGGCGGGCTTCTGCCGCAACTGCCTGTCGAAGTGGTACGTCGCGGCGGCGGAGGAACAGGGCGTCGCGGTGGATTACGAGGCCGCCCGGGAGATCGTCTACGGGATGCCGTACAGCGAGTGGAAACAGAAGCACCAGCGCGAGGCCACCCCGGAACAACTCGCCGCCATGCAGGCCCGGCAACCGTAGCCCTCTCCCGTCTCCTCCAGCGCCGGATCCGCCGCGGCGCGATCACCGCGGCCATCGTGGTCGCGGTGCTGTCCGCCGCACTGCTGCAGAGGGACGACGCCGGTCCGGCACCGGTGCGCTACGCCGTCGTCGACCGTTCCGGCTGGCTCGGCGACGCGGCGCGCCGGGACATCATCGCCACCGACGTCCGCGCCTTCCTGGACAAGCTCCCGGCCGGTACGGTCGCCGCCGACCCGGTCCTCGCGGAGTTCCTCGCCGCGCGGGGCACCGTCGAGGCGCATGCCGTGGACCTGATCCACACGCTCTCGGTGGAGTCCGGGCGGCTCCGGGCTCCGGAGGCGCTGCACGAACGCTTCGCCCAGTGGTGGATGGACCACCCGGACGCTGTGCGCGCGGCGGCGCCGGATGTGTCGTTCGCCCGGTTCGTCGAGGTGTACCCGGCCCGGCCCCTCGGACGCCTCGGAGAACTGGTCGCCGACGGCAGCGTGGACGGCTACTTCGTCATCCCCGACGACTCGGTCGCGACCGGCGAGGCGCCCCGTTTCCTCGGGGCCGGGGGGGCCGGGGCCGCCGCAAGCGGCATCGAGGCATGGTACGGGGAAGTGACCGAGGCGCTCGTCGCGCGGCAGCGCGTCCTCGAAGCGAACGAGGGGACCTGAGCGGACCGGCGCCCGCCGCCGCTTGAACTGCCCGGGGTCCTGCGCTTCAATCCCCCGCCACGCTGCCGACGACGGGTTCCCATGGAGGAGAGACTTCGCAAGCTGTGGCGGGAGTGGCGCGGATTCGCGCTGTTCGTCGCCGTCATGCTCGTGTTCCGTTCCGCGATCGCGGACTGGAATCAGGTCCCCTCCGGCTCCATGCAGCCCACCATCCTGCCGGGCGACCGCATCGTGGTGGACAAGCTGGCGTACGACCTGCGGGTGCCGTTCACGCTGACCCGCATCTCGCAGTGGTCCGCGCCGGAGCGCGGCGACGTGATCACCTTTCCGTCGCCCCTCGACGAACGGCTGTTCGTCAAGCGCGTGGTGGGCATGCCCGGCGACACGGTGGAGCTCCGGCGCAACCGCCTGATCATCAACGGCACCGCGGCCACCTACGACGCCCTGACGGAGGAAGAGATCCGCTCGCTGCCGATCCGGCCCTCCGCCAGCTACCGCGTCTATCGCGAGACGGTGCTCGGCAGCTCGCGCATCATCATGGTGCGCAAGGCGCCCATCGACCGCGGCTATTCGAGCTTCGGACCCGTCGTCGTGCCCGACGACCACTACCTGGTGCTCGGCGACAACCGCGACAACAGCGGCGACTTCCGGCGGATAGGTCCCGTGGCGCGGGAACGCGTCCTCGGCCGCGCGCACGCCATCGCCTTCTCGCTGAACTACGACAACTACTACGCGCCGCGAGTCGGCCGCTTCTTCACCGATCTCCCCTAGCGCCCCGCAACCGTCGCCTGCGGCTCCGCTCGCGGCCCAGCCCCACCGGCCTACGAGCCCGCGCCGTTTCTGCGGCGCGGCCCCCTAGGGCGACCGCCCCGCAGCAGCCGGAGCACGGCCGCCGCCAGGGCTGCGAGCACCGCCAGGCCGATCACGAACACCGCGCTGGTGAGGAGGAAGTCCAGCAGTTCGCCGGTGTCCAGTTCGAAGGACCGCGCCAGCCAGGCGATCGCCAGGAAGGCCGTCAACGCCACCGGCACGACCCAGCGTGTCGATCCGCCTCGCCATCGCGCCATGTCGAACTCCCACCGTGCCGTCCCGGCAACGATGAACCCGAGGCACCCGCGACGCAACCGCTCCATGACCAGCCGCTTCGCCGCCGCCGCGCACGGGAGCCATAAGCACGCCGGCCCCGGCGCAGTGTTTATTCCCGAACCCGCTCGCGTTACATTCCCCTTCCGCCGTTCACGGGTGACGGAGACATGTATGCGGGGCTCGGGCAGATGACGATCGCACGGCTGATTGGCGCCTGTTCGGTGCTGACATGCGTCGCGGTCCTGGCCGCCGACGCGCCGCAGGTCGCGCTGCGGACGCTCGACCGACCCGCGTTTCTCGAGCCCATGCCCGAGCATCCGCGCACGTCGCTGACGATCGTCGACCAGTTGCGGCAGCACCACTACGAGTCGAAGAAGATCGACGACCGGGTTTCCTCGGAGGTGTTCGACAACTACCTCGACACCCTCGATCCCGGCCGGGCCTACCTGTTGGCCGACGACATCCGGCTGCTGGACGAACGGTATCGATACACGCTGGACGAGGCGCTCAAGCGCGGCGACCTCGAGCCCGCGTTCGAGGTCTTCAACCTGTTCCAGGAGCGCGTCGTGGAACGGCTCGAGTTCCTGCTCGGGGTCATCGACGCGGGTCTCGGGCGCCTCGATTTCACCCGCGACGAGACGCTGCGGATCGACCGCAGCGAGGCGGCGTGGCCATCAGACCCGGGGGCCGTGGACGACCTGTGGCGCCGACGCCTGAAGGCCTCCGTGCTCGGGATGCTCATGAATGGCCGCGAACTCGACGAGATCGAGGACGTGCTCGGCAAGCGCTACCGCAACCGGCTCAAGCAGACCTCGCGTACCCGCAGCGAGGACGCCTTCGCCCTCTACGTCAACTCCTTCGCCAGCACATACGACCCGCACACCCAGTACTTCTCGCCCCGAACGTCCGAGAACTTCAACATCAACATGTCGCTGTCGCTCGAGGGGATCGGCGCCGTGCTCGAGAACCGGGACGAGTACACCACCGTCCGGCGCCTGGTGCCCGCCGGGCCCGCCGACAAGAACGGCGGCCTCCAGCCTGCCGACCGCATCGTGGGCGTCGGCCAGGGGGACAACGGCGTCATCGTCGACGTGGTCGGCTGGCGTCTCGACGAGGTGGTCGCGCTCATCCGGGGCCCCAAGGACTCCGTCGTGCGCCTCGAGGTGATTCCCGCCGGCAGCGACGAGGGCACGACGACGGAGGTGCGCATCGTCCGCAACACCGTGCTGCTCGAGGAGCAGTCGGCCCAGAAGCGGCTGCTCACCTACGACATCGGCGGCGCCACCCGCAAGATCGGCGTGATCGAGGTGCCGACCTTCTACGCGGACTTCAAGGCCATGCAGAAGGACCCGAACGCCAAGAGCACCACGCGCGACGTCACCAGGCTGATCCGCGAACTGAAGGAAGACGGCGTCGAGGGGATCGTCGTGGACCTGCGCAACAACGGCGGCGGCTCCCTCCAGGAAGCCCAGATGCTGGCGGGACTGTTCATCGACTCCGGCCCCATCGTGCAGGTCAAGGTCCAGCAGCGCGCGACGCAGGTGCACTCGGACCGGCGCGACGGGGTGGTCTGGGACGGCCCCCTGGCGGTGCTGGTCAACCGGCTCTCCGCATCCGCATCCGAGATCTTCGCGGGCGCCGTGCAGGACTACGAGCGCGGGATCGTCACCGGCAGCCGCACGTTCGGCAAGGGGACGGTGCAGACGCTGTTCCCGCTGAACCGGGGCCAGCTCAAGGTGACCCAGGCAAAGTACTACCTGCCTTCCGGCCAAAGCACCCAGCACCAGGGCGTGGCCCCGGACATCGAGTTCCCGGAGACCTACGACTCGGATCGCATCGGCGAAAGCGCCCTCGACGACGCCATGCCCTGGGACATGGCCGCGCCCGCGCCGTTCCGCAAGGCCAATGACGTCTCCGTGTACCTTTCCGCACTGACCCGCAAGCACCTCGACCGGGCCGCGGCCGATCCGGACTTCGCCTACTTGCGCGCCCTGGCGGAGCGGAACGCCGAGGATCGCGACCGCACGCACATCTCGCTGAACCGCGCGACCCGCGAAACCGAAAGGGAAGAGTACGAACGCTGGCGGCTCGACCTCGAGAACACCCTGCTGCTCGCCAAGGGCGAGGATCCGCTCGAGAGCATCGATGAACTCGACGCCATCGACGACGCGCCGCCCGACGACGACGCGCCGGAAGCCCGCGAAGACCCCATGCTGCGGGAAACCGGGCAGATCCTGCTCGACTACATCGGCATGTCCCGGCAGGTCGCGATGGTCGGGGGCGCGTCGACAGCGGGAACGCTGGCACGGTAGGGGACGGGCTCGTCCCGTCCCGTCTCGAAGGCATGCACGATGCCAACACGGGCGACCGCAAGGGTCGCCCCTACGGCAACGCCCGGGACGCGATCTGTTCCCCGATCCACGCCTCGAACTCGTCGAGGGGCATGGTCTGCTGTTGCCGCACGCCGTAGCGTCGGAGGGTGACCGTGCCGTCGGCCTGCTCGCGCTCCCCCACGATGAGGAGGTTCGGGATCTTGCGGGTCGTGCCCTCGCGGATCTTCTTCGAGACGGTGTCGCTGCGTGACGCCATCTCGGCGCGCACGAAGCGTCGCCGCAGCCGGTCGACGATCGCCTGCCCGTACTCGTCGAACTGGTCGGACACCGTGATGACGCGCGCCTGCACCGGCGCGAGCCAGGTCGGGAAGGCGCCGCCGAAGTGCTCGAGCAGGAACGCCACCATCCGCTCGTGGGTCGACAACGGCGCCCGGTGGATGCAGTACGGCGTGTGCTCGGCGCCGTCCGCACCGACGTAGGCGAGGCCGACGCGCCCCGGCTGCGCGAAGTCGAGCTGGACCGTACCGAGCTGCTCCTCGCGTCCGGTCACCGTGCGGCACAGGATGTCGATCTTCGGTCCGTAGAAGGCCGCCTCCCCCGGCCCGTCCACGTAGTCGACCCCCATGTCGTCGAGCACCTGGGCCACCACGCCCTCGCAGTACTCCCAGGCCTCGGGATTGTCGACGTACTTCTCCCGGCGCTTGCGGTCGTCCGGGTCCCACCGCGACAGGCGGACCTGGTAGTCCGACAGTCCGAACGTGGCGTACGCCTCGGCGTACATCTGCATCACGCCCTTGAACTCCGAGGGGACCTGCTCCTCCGTGCAGTAGATGTGGGCGTCGTTCATGCACATGCCGCGCACGCGCAGCAGCCCGCTGACGGCGCCCGACTCCTCGAACCGGTAGACGTGGCCGTACTCCGCCAGGCGCACCGGCAACTCGCGGTAGCTGCGCGGGCGGGCGGCGAAGATGCTGTGGTGATGCGGACAGTTCATGGGCCGCAGCACGTACGCGTCCCGGACTGCCTCCCCGTCCTCGCCCGCCTCCCTGAGTTCCATCAGGGGGAACATGTCGTCCGCGTAGTACGGAAGGTGACCGGACTTCCGGTACAGGTCCGCCCTTGCGAGATGCGGGGTCGCGACCCGCTGGTAGTCCGCGCGGAACTCCAGTTCCTTGGCGAGCTTCTCGAGCTCCTCCCGAAGCACGGCGCCGTTCGGCATCCATAGCGGCAGCCCGCGGCCGACGAGTTCGTCGAGGTGGAAGATGTCGAGTTCGCGGCCGAGTTTCTTGTGGTCGCGCTCCTGCGCCAGCTTCCAGGCCGACACATGGGCGTCGAGTTCCTCCCGGCTCTCGAACGCCCAGGCGTAGATGCGGGTCATCATCACGTTGTCGGAGTCCCCGCGCCAGTAGGCGCCGGCGACGTTGCGCAGCTTGAACGCGTCCCGCGGGATGTCGCGGGTCGTATCGACGTGCGGACCCTCGCACATGTCGAGGAACGGGCCGTTCCGATAGAAGGACAGCCCATTCAGATCGGCCCGGGACAGCAGCTCTTGCGCGTACTCGCGCTTGTAAGGCTCGCCCATCCCGTCGATCCGGGCCAGGGCATCGTCGGCGTCGAGTTCCTCCCGGTAGAAGCGCTGGCCCTGCTTGAGGATCTTGCGCATGCGACGCTCGATCTCCGGGAAGTCGTCCTCGTTCAGCGGTTCCGAAAGCAGGAAGTCGTAGTAGAAGCCGTCGTCGATCGGCGGCCCGAAGCCGAGGGTAGACCCCGGGCGCAGTTCCAGCACGGCTTGCGCCATGACGTGCGCCAGGCTGTGGCGGATCCGGTAGAGGTCGCTGTCGGCGCTCTCGCCGCCGCTGTGTTCGAGACTCATGCTTCGCATTCCCGTCGCAGAAGGTAAGAAAAAACCCCGGGGGCTGGCGCCTGCCGGGGTTTGCTTCTCCGGCGGCCCGTCCCGGCCGCCTTTCCTCCAGACAAGGTCAGACGGCCCACCCGGTCGTGGGGGTAGTGGTCGTCGTAGCCGTGATGCTGGAGGATCGCATGGCGCGCGCAATGATAGTGTCGCGGGCGCAAAAGGCAACGTTGACCATGGCCGGACGCCGCTCCGTGTGCGCGAACGCCGCGCGCATGCCAAGATTCGTCCGGCACTGGCTGGGCCGGAGCGCCATGACCGACTGGTATCCCAAGCGCCGCTTCGGCGACCTCCCCGATGAGATGGCGCGTCGCTTCGCGAACCGCGAGGCGCTCGTGTTCGAGGACGAGCGTTACACGTTCGGGCAGCTTCGGGAGCAAGTCGACCGGGCCGCCAAGGCCTTGATGGTCCTGGGCGTCGAGCGCGGCGACCACGTCTCCCTCTGGCTCAACAACCAGTCGGAGTGGCTCTTCCTCATGTTCGCCCTCGCGAAGGTCGGGGCCGTGCAAGTGCCCGTGAACACCCGCTTCCGCACCCAGGACCTCGACTACGTGCTGCGCCAGTCCGACAGCGCGATGCTGATCACCCACGACGTCTCCGGGCCGGTCGACTACCTCGACATGGTGCGGCGGACCGTGGACCTGCCGGCGGACGGCGACACGGCGGCGGATCCGGACTTCCCCATGCTCCGGCGCGTCGTCATCGTCGGGGCCCGCGAGCATCCCGGAACGGCTTCCTGGGCATCCGCCCTGCAACGCGCCGGGCGGGTCTCCGACGCGGAACTGGCCGAGCGCGCTGCCGCCGTGGACCCCGACGATCCGGTCTTCATCATGTACACGTCCGGCACCACGGGGTTTCCCAAGGGGGTGGTGCACAGCCACCGGCTCATCCGCAACGTGGAGGAGCGCGGTTTTCGCATGGCGATCACCGAGCGCGACACCATCATGAGCTACCTGCCGCTGTTCCACGCCTTCGGCTACTCCGAGGCCGCCCTGATGTCGATGGTGACCGGCGCCCGGCAGATCCTGACCGCCACCTTCGACCCGGACGAGGTCCTCGACCTGATCGACCGCGAGGGCGGAACCATCGCACACGGCTTCGAAGCCCATATGCAGATGCTGTGCGACGCGCAGGAGGCGCATCCGCGCAACCTCGCGACCCTGCGCACCGGCGTGTTCGCCGCCGGCATGCTGAGCGCCACGCCCGTCGCCTACCGCGGCGCTCGGGTGTTGCGGCCGCTCAAGGCGCTGTCGGCGTTCGGCATGACCGAGATGTGGGTCGGCGCCGCCCTGTCCGCCCTCGACGACGATCCGCCCCACCGGCTGGAAACCTCCGGCTATCCCGCCCCGGGATACGAGTTCCGCGTGGTGGACCCCGAGACGGAACGCGAAGTGCCCGACGGGACGCCCGGAGAGTTGCGCGTGCGGAGCTATGCCCTGATGCTCGGCTACTACCGGAAGCCGGACGAGACCGCCGCGTCCTACGATGCCGACGGCTGGTTCCGCACGGGCGACATGGGGGAGCGGCACGCCGACGGCTACATCCGCTTCCTCGGCCGCTTCAAGGACATGCTCAAGGTGGGCGGAGAGAACGTCGACCCGATGGAGGTGGAGGGCCTGCTGCTCGACCATCCCGCGATCCGGCAGGTCGCGATCGTCGGCATGCCCGACCGCCGGCTGTCGGAGGTGGCCGTGGCGTTCGTCGAACGCAGGCCCGGCGTCGAAGCCGGTGAGGCGGACATCCTCGCCTACTGCCGCGGGCGGGTCGCGAGCTTCAAGATCCCGCGCCGCGTGTTGTTCGTCGACGAGTTCCCCATGACGGCCTCCGGCAAGATCCGCAAGGTGGAACTGCGGGAGGAGGCGCGGCGGCTGGTGGGCTCGCCGGCGCAATGAAACCGGAAGCGGCTCTCAGCCTTCCGCGAGACGCGCGACCAGGCGCTCCGTGTCCGCCCATCCAACGCACGCGTCCGTGATGCTCTGTCCGTAGGTCACCGGGTCGTCCTGCCGGCCCGCGACCAGGTGGCTCTCGAGCATGACCCCCACCAGGGCCGACTCCCCGCTCCGCCGTTGGGCGAGAACCGCGTCGACCCCCTCCGCCTGGCGGGCCGGGTCCTTGCGGCTGTTGCCGTGGCTGCAGTCCACCAGGATGCCGGTCTCGAGGCCGCGCTCGCGCAACGCCGCCGCCGCCGCGCGGACGGAGGCTTCGTCGAAGTTCGTCTCGTCGCCGCCGCGCAGCACGAGATGGCAGTCCTCGTTGCCCCCCGTCTCCAGGAGCGCCGGGGCGCCCTCCTTCGTCAGCGACGGGAAGTGGTGCGAGCGCCGGGCCGCCACGAGCGCATCGACCGCGACGGCCACGTTGCCGTCGGTCCGGTTCTTGATGCCGACCGGCATGGAGAGCCCGGACGCCAGTTGCCGATGGACCTGGCTCTCCACCGTCCGCGCACCGATCGCGCCCCAACTGACGAAGTCCGCGTAGTACTGCCCGAAAGTGGTGTCGAGGAACTCGCTCGCCGCGGGCAGCCCCAGGCCGACGATGTCCGCGAGCAGCGCCCGCGCGCCGCGCAACCCGGCGTTCACCCGGAACGTCCCGTCGATGTGGGGGTCGTTGATGTAGCCCTTCCAGCCCACCGTCGTACGGGGTTTCTCGAAATACACCCGCATGACGATCACCACGCGCTCGGCGACGGACGCCGCGAGCGGCGCGAGCCGCCCCGCATACTCGCGCACCGCTTCCGGGTCGTGGACCGAACAGGGGCCCACGATGGCTAGCACGCGCGAGTCCCGGCCGTGCACGATGTCGGCCACGGCCCGCCGGGCGGCACTCACCGTCCGCGCCGCCTCCGCGTCGATCGGAATCTCTTCTTCCAGGATCGCCGGGCTGATCAGGGGCCGCGTGCGGCGGATGCGGAGGTCGTCGGTCTGGCTCACGGAGTTCTCTCCCCTTCCCTGCCCCCCGCGCGGCAGGCATCAGTTCAGAGAGCCCTTCCCGTACAGCGCGAGTTCGATGGCCTCCCACTCGACCCCGTCGCCGATCTCCTCGTCGTACATGAAGTCGCGGGGACCCTCGTCGCGCCGTATCCGCGCCTTCGGACCCGCGGGAAGGTCCGTCCACGCCCCGTAGCGTTCCTCCAGTTCGGTCAGCTCGGCGGGGGTGAGCTTCACCAGCCGGCACGGCACGCCCTTGAGGTGCGGCACACCCTGCTCGACGTCCATGAGACCCATGTCCTCGTCGTCGGCGAGCTGCGCGTCCGAGAAGGCCCACATGCCGGACAGCCGCTCGAGCCCCTGGCCCGCCTCCGGCTTCCACCAGCCGTGCGGGACCCGCACCAGCCCCTTCGGCATCTGGTCGCGGACATCCGCGCGCATCGCGACGCGCGCCTTCGGCGTCTGGACCCAGATCCAGTCGCCGTGTTCGAGGCCATACGTCCCGGCCTCGTCCGGATGCAGGTAGGCGGTCGGCTCCGGGGCCCGCCGGCGCAGTTCCGGAACGTGCCGCTGGCCCGTCTGGAAGTACTGGTCGTCACGCACGCCGACGAACAGCGCCAGCGGCCACTCCGCGTCGGGCTGCGAAGCCTCGCGGTAGTAGGGGAGCGGGTCGAAACCGAGGTCCTCCAGCACGGACGAGTACAGCTCGACCTTGCCCGAGGGCGTCGCGAAGCCGGCCTCGACGTACTTCTTCTCCCCGAACGGCGCCAGGGGGATCGTCCCGTCGGCGACGACGTCTTCCCAGGTCTTGCCGGACGGCGCCAGCCGATAGTCATACAGGTCCGTGAGCGTCTCCCACGGGAAGTGCTCGCCGAGTCCCATCCGGTGGGCGAGTTCGCGCCAGATGTAGAAGACGCTCCGGCACTCGCCCGGCGCCTCGGCGGCCTGTTCGCTGACGCCGACCATCATGCTCGGACGCTCGAGCCAGGCATCGCCCGGCAGCACGTAGTCCGCGATCTGCGCCGTCGGCGTCATCATGTGTTCGTGCACCACCAGCAGGTCCTGGTTCATGAGGCCCTTGTAAATCTGCCGGGTGTTGGCGAACGCCATCAGCGTGTTGTTGCCGAGCGAGAAGAACGCCTTGACGGGGTAGGGCTTGCCCTCCGCCATCGCGCGGAAGGTGGAGGTGGGATTCGCCATGTAGCAGCCGGCGATGAGGTTGGCCCACTCGCGGCCCCACGTCCGGCGCGTAGGCTCGCGCAGGGCTTCCATGCCCCGGTAGGTGAAGACGGGGAACTCGTCGGCGCCGAGCTGCTTCGCACGCTGTTCCGGCGCGAGGCGCTCGTGCAGTTCGAGGTCCGTGTCCGAGACGATGCCGGGGTTGAACGGCACGAACCGCTCGCCGCCCTTGACGTCGAGGTTGCCCGTCAGGGCGCGCAGAGCGCAGTGCAGCCGGATGGCCGACGTGCTCGAGGTCTGCTGGTCGGTGATGGGCGACCAGGGGATGGACGCCGGCGCGTTCGTCGCGTACATCCGCGCCGCCTTGGCGATGAGTTCGGCGTCGACGCCGGTGATCGCCGCCACCCGCTCGAGCGGATATTCGCGCACGCGCTCGACGAAGGCGTCGAAGCCGGTCGTGAAGCGATCGACGAAGTCGCGGTCGTAGAGCCCCTCGTCCAGGATCACGTTGAGCCAGCCGAAGCACATCGCGGCGTCCGTGCCGGCCCGGAGCGGCAGCCAGAGGTCGGCGACCTCGGCGTTCTCGCTCTTGCGCGGGTCGAGCACGATCAGCTTCGCGCCGTTCGCCTGCGCCAGGCGGATCGCCTTGAACTCGGCCGTCCAGCTATGGCGCCGCGGGTTGTGGCCGAACAGGACGATGCACTTGGAGTGCAGCACGTCGCCGCGCGGATACCAGCCGTAGACCATGCGGCTGACGGCCGCCGTGTTGCCCATGCAGTAGGCGACGCCGCTGATCCAGTTCGGGCTGCCGAGGAGGTTCATGAAGCGCCGGGACATGCCGCTGTCCACGGTGGTGTTCCAGTTGCTGGTCGCCACCGCGAACGCCTCCGGGCCGTAGCGTTCGACGGTGGCGGTGAGCTTCGCCGCGATGTCGTCGAGGGCCTCTTCCCAGCTCACCCGCCGCCACTCCCCGGCGCCGCGTTCGCCAACGCGCTGCAGCGGCGCCATCAGCCGGTCGGGATGCGCGAAGGACTTCGGCGCGTAGGCGCCCTTCATGCAGATCACATCCTTGAGGAAGGGGTCCTTCCGCGCCGCCACCTTGACGACCTGCCCGTCGACGACTTTCGCGCTCACCGGGCAGAAACCGTCGCAACTCGAACAGACGACATTCTTCTCGACGACGCCCGATTCCTCTCTCATGTCCCGCTCCCTGCCGCTTGCGCGACCGTGAAATCCTGTCCCACAATTCCGCAAAGTCCGCAACGCCCGCGATGCGCGCGAGGCCCGCGATGTTCCGATTCGTCACCCCCGACCGCTTCTTCGTCTGGACCGGAGTGGTGCTCGCCTTCGTGTTCGCGATCGGCATTGCCTACGGACTCGGCATCAAGTCCGCACGGACGCAATGCGTCACCGAAGGCAAGTTCTACCACAACGACCAGATCTATCGGTGCGAGAGGTTGCGCTGACGGCGTCTCAGGACAGACCGTAAAACCGCAGCACGTTCTCGCCGAGCACCTTGTCCTGCGCGTCCTGCGGCAACGAGGCCACGCTCTCCTTCATCTCCGCCACGACGCCGTAGGACGCGTCGATGTGGGGGTAGTCGGACGCCCAGGTGACGTAATCGGCGCCGATATGACGGACGACCTCGGCCGTCATGCCCTCGTCCGGGTCCATCGAGATCAGGCACTGCCGGTAGAAGTACTCGCTCGGCTTCATGGTGAGCGGCATGACCGCGCGCATGACCTCGAACTTGTGATCGAGCCGGTCGAGCCAGGCGGATATCCAGTTGCCGCCGGCTTCGAGCACCGAGCACTTGAGGCGCGGATAGGTCTCGAACATGCCCGCGCTGATCATCGCCGTGAAGGCCGCCATCACGTCGATCGCGAGGAACGCGAAGAAGAAGAGCCCGTTGCCGACCGGATCTGACATGTGGTGGAACGCGTTCTGCTCGCGCACCACGACGTGGAAGCCGATCGGCATGTCGAGGTCCTGCACGGTCTCCCAGAAGCGGGCGTGGGCCGGGTCCGACAGCAGCCGCCCGTTGCGCGCCGGGGCATCGGGCGAGAGGTAGACGCCGACACACCCGTCCCGGCGCGCGCGGATCACTTCCTCCACCGCGCCTTCGGGATCGATGAGCGAGATGTGCGCCACGGGGTAGAGGCGGTTCGGATCGTGCCGGCAGAAGTCCGCGATCCAGCGGTTGTACGCCCGCGTGTATGCCGTCGCCAATCCCGGATCGTCCACGTTGCCTTCCCAGCAGATGCCGATCGTCGGGTAAAGCAGCACCCGGTCGATCCCCTCCTGGTCCATCACCTCGAGCCGCGCGGCGGGATCGTAGGACCCTGGCGGCGAGCCGTCGGCATACGTGTACTCGCGCTCTCCGAGCGCGCCGAACTTGGAGTCGTCGAGGTCTATGCCGCCGAGCGTGCCCAGGTTGCCGCGCAGCAACTGCATGGGTTCGTTGTCGAAGTACACCCGCTCGAGCCCGGTTTCGTCGCGGGCGATGCGGATCGCCCGGTCCCGGTACGCCGGATCGATGTACTTCTCCCAGGTGTCCGCCGGCTCCAGTACGTGGCCGTCGGCGTCGACTACTCTGCCCATGCTCCGTTCCTCGCTTCGCGCAACTCGTCGATGGCATCGTACAGCGACTGCAGCACGGTGTGCCCGAGCCGCCGCAGTTCCGGGTGCGGCGGGACGAGGTCCGGCACCTGGAAGACCTCGAACCCGGCAGCGCAGGCCGAACGCACGCCGTTGGCCGAGTCCTCGAACGCCCAGCACCGCTCCGGCCGCGTCCCGAGCCGCGCCGCCGCCGCGAGATAGGGCTCGGGATCTGGCTTGCCCCGCCGCACCATGTCCCCCGTCACCCGGATCGCGAAGTACCCGTCGAGCCCCGCGAGGGCGAGTTTCGTCTGCGCGAGTTCCCCGCGCGTGGAGGTCGCGAGGGCGCACGGGAGGCCGCTGTCGAGGCAGTAGGACAGCAGTTCCGCCGCGCCCGGCTTCACCGGGACCGCGCGGTGCTCCACGTGCTCGTGGTAGCGCCGCCGCCAGCCGTCGCGCACCGCCTCCCAGGGAAACTCCGGGCCGTAGCCCGCCCGCAGGATCGCGCCCTCGTCCTCCCCCGTGCCACCGATGCAGCGCGCATAGACGTCCAGGGCGGGGTCCGCCCATCCCGCCTCGCGACAGGCCTCCTCGAAGGCGTCGCGGGCGATGCGTTCGGTGTCGAGCAGCAGCCCGTCCATATCGAACACCAGCGCGTCCGGCGCCGGCGCGCGAACGCTCGAGACGCTCACGCGGCCTCGACCAGCTTGTTCAGGACGAACTGCAGGATGCCCCCGGCCCGGAAGTAATCCATCTCCGGCCCCGTGTCGATGCGGCTGCGCACGGTGACCGTCTGGCTCGTACCGTCGCGGCGCCGGATCGTGAGATCGAGTTCCTGGCGCGGCGCGAACGGGTCCGTCCCTTCCGGCAGCGTGAGGTCCACGGTTTCGTCCCCGACGAGGCCCAGCGTCTTGCGCGAGACGCCGTCCGGGAGCACGACCGGCAGCACCCCCATGGCGATGAGGTTGGACCGGTGGATGCGCTCGAAGCTCTCCGCGATGACCGCGCGCACGCCGAGCAGCCGCGTGCCCTTGGCCGCCCAGTCCCGGCTCGACCCGGTGCCGTACTCCTTGCCGGCGAAGACGACGAGGGGCGTCTCCTCGCCCTGGTAGCGCACGGCGGCGTCGTAGATCGAGATGTCGTCGCCCGTCGGCACGTGGGTCGTGTAACCCCCCTCCGTCCCCGGGACCATCTCGTTGCGGATGCGGATGTTCGCGAACGTGCCCCGCACCATCACTTCGTGGTTGCCGCGCCGGGACCCGTAGGAGTTGAAGTCGCGTACCAGGACGCCGGCCTGCTGCAGGTACTCGCCCGCCGGGCTCGCCGGCTGGATGGCCCCGGCCGGCGAGATGTGGTCCGTCGTGACGGAGTCGCCCAGGAGCGCCAGGATGCGCGCGTCCCGGACGGTCACCTCCCCGTCGGCCCCGGTCCCGACGCTGAAGAACGGCGGCTGCTTGATGTAGGTCGAGTGCTCCCAGCCGTACGTGCCGCTGTCCTCCACCCGGATCGCCTGCCACGCGTCCGGGCCGGCGAACACGTCGTCGTACTGGCGCTGGAACATCTCGGCGGACACCTCCGCGACGGCGTCGCGTACTTCCCGAGTGCTCGGCCAGATGTCCGCGAGGAAGACTTCGTTGCCGTCGCCGTCCTGACCGATGGGATCGTGGGCGAGGTCGATGCGGGTGGTTCCCGCGATCGCGTACGCCACGACGAGCGGCGGCGAGGCGAGCCAGTTCGTGCGCACTTCCTGGTGCACCCGACCCTCGAAGTTGCGGTTGCCCGACAGCACGGAGGCGACGACCAGGTCACCCTCCGCGATGGCGGCCGAAATGGGCTCCGGCAGGGGACCCGAGTTGCCGATGCACGTCGTGCAGCCGTAGCCGACCAGGTTGAAGCCCAGCGCGTCGAGGGACGCCCCGAGCCCGGTCTCGTCGAGATACTCCGTCACGACCTTGGACCCCGGGGCCAGCGAGGTCTTGACCCAGGGCTTCACCGCGAGCCCTCGCTCGAGCGCTTTCCTCGCCACAAGGCCGGCGCCGAGCATCACCGCGGGGTTCGAGGTGTTCGTGCAGGACGTGATCGCCGCGATGACGACATCGCCGTGGCCGAGGTCGAAGTCCTCGTCCGGCACCGGAACGCGGCCCGCGTCCTTGCGCCCCTGCAGCGCCAGCGCGTCGTCGAAGGCCGTGCCGAGATCGCTCATCGCCACGCGGTCCTGGGGCCGGCTCGGTCCCGCGAGCGCGGGCACGACGGTCGCGAGATCGAGTTCGAGGGTGTCCGTGAAGACCGGTTCGATCGCCGGATCGCGCCACATCCCCTGGGCCTTCGCGAACGCCTCCACGAGCGCGACATCGTCCTCCGGGCGGCCGGAGAGCCTGAGGTAGTCGACCGTTTCGCCGTCGATCGGGAAGAGTCCGCACGTCGCGCCGTACTCGGGGGCCATGTTGGCGATCGTCGCCCGGTCGGCGAGGGGCAGGTGGCCGAGACCGTCGCCGAAGAACTCGACGAACTTCCCGACGACGCCGTGCTGCCTGAGCATCTCCACGACGCGCAGGACGAGGTCCGTCGCCGTGATGCCGTCGGCGAGTTCGCCGGTCAGGCGGAACCCCACGACTTCGGGAATCAGCAGCGAAAACGGCTGTCCGAGCATCGCCGCCTCGGCCTCGATGCCGCCGACGCCCCAGCCCAGGACACCGAGGCCGTTGACCATCGTCGTGTGGCTGTCGGTGCCGACGAGGGTGTCGGGATAGGCGACGGTGCGTCCGTTCTCCTGCCGTGTCCACACGGTGCGGGCGAGGTACTCGAGGTTCACCTGGTGGCAGATGCCCGTGCCCGGGGGGACCACCCGGAAGTTGTCGAACGCCTGCTGGCCCCAGCGCAGGAAGCGGTAGCGCTCCCGGTTGCGCTCCATCTCGAGGGCCACGTTCTCCCCGAAGGCCGCGGCGTCGCCGAACCGGTCGACCATGACCGAGTGGTCGATGACGAGGTCCACCGGCGACAGCGGATTGATGAGCGCGGGGTCGTGACCCGCCTCGACGACGGCGCTGCGCATCGCGGCGAGATCGGCCACCGCCGGCACCCCGGTGAAGTCCTGCATGAGCACGCGCGCCGGACGGTAGGCGATCTCCCTCGGGCCGGGAGCCGCGTCCGCCCAGCCGGCCAGGGCGCGGATGTCTTCCGCCGTCACGGTCTCGCCGTCCTCGAAGCGCAGCAGGTTCTCGAGCAGGACCTTGAGCGAGACCGGCAGGCGGGCGATATCCCCCGCACCGTGTTCCGCCGCGTGCGGCATGCTGAAGTAGTCGTACTCGCGACCCTCGACGAGGAGGGTCCGGCGGCTCTGGAAGGTATCGAGGCTCATGCGTGGAGGCCGGCGCAAAAGCCCGTCATTGTACCGAAGCGGCCGTCAGGCGGTTGCTCCCGCATCCTCCCCGAGGGGCTCCCCCGCCGCCCTGGCGCGCTCGACGCGGGACGCTTCCTCGGGCACCAGGTGGCGCAGCAGGAGCAGGAGGAAGACGAACGGGATGACCAGCAGCCCGACGGAGAGCATGAGGCTCGTGCGCAGCGACTCGCCCGGGTCCATGCCGCCGGCCGCGAGCACGTCGCTGACCTCCCCCACCGCGTACGGGCCGACGGCGAGACCGACCGTCGCCATGAGGATGTAGAAGGCCGACGCGATCGCCCGCATCCTCGGCATCACGAGGTCGTTCACCGTGCTCGCGGCCGCCCCGACCCAGCACGCGGCGAAGATGCTCACGATGAAGTTCAGGACGTAGGCCGCGACGAGGCTGTCCGTCAGCACGAGGCCGAGGGTCATCGGCGCGCTCAGGATGACCGAGCCGAGGCCGACGTAGACCCGGGCGTTGCCCGTGCGGGGCTTCAGCCAGTCCGACACGACGCCGCCCAGGGTGATCCCGAGCCAACCCGCGACCGCGAAGGACACGCCCAGCACCAGGCCGGCCTCCGCCACGCCCACCTCGTGCACGCGGATGAAGAACGGCGGCGCCCACGCGCCGAACGCGTAGGTGACCGGCGAGATCAGCGGGAAGCCGAGGATGGTGTAGACGAACGCGCGGCTCCGGAACATCATGGCGAACGTCGCCGGATCGCGCAGGGCAAGCGCCTGCACCCACGAGAACGCGGCGTACGTGCCGACCCCCAAAGCGATCCACTGTTCGGGGTCGTCTGTCAGCACGTAGAGCCCGTACGCCCCGAGGGCGATGAGCGCCGCGCCGATCAGGTTGCGCGTCAGGACCGGCGCCCCGCCCCCCGAGCGCGCCAGCGTCACCAGGGTCATCGGCGGCAGCACCGACATCAGTTCCTTCCAGGTCTCTCGGAACGGGTGCGGGTGTTCCTCGGTCAGGATGCCCTCGCTCTGCCCCCGCTTCGGCTCCCGCAGCGTGTACACCCAGAGCGCCATCAGGATGCCGGGCACGCCGACCGCGAGGTATGCCGCCTGCCAGCCCTTGATGCCGAAGGGCGCCGATCCCGGATCCGGGTACGCCGCGTTCCAGCTGTCGACGATCCAGCCGCCGAGGAAGATGCCGATGCCGGCCCCGATGTAGATGCCGCTCGAGTAGATCGCGAGCACCGTCGCGCGCAACCGCGGCGGGAAGTAGTCCGACAGCATCGAGAACGCCGCCGGTGTGGCGCTCGCCTCGCCGATGCCGACGCCGACGCGGTAGGCGGCCAGGGTAAAGAAGCTGCGCGCGGTCCCGGACAGCGCCGTCATCAGGCTCCAGAAGCCGAGGCCGATGGAGATCAGGTTCTTGCGCGTCCAGTTGTCCGCGAGCTTGCCGAGCGGGATGCCGAAGATGGCGTAGAACACCGCGAAGGCGGTGCCGTAGAGGAAGCCGATCTGCGCGTCGGAGATGCCGAGGTCCGCCTTGATCTCCTCCGCGAGGATCGTGACGATCTGCCGGTCGATGAAGTTGAAGACGTAGACGATGACGAGCACGCCCGTCACGTATTTCGCGTAGCCGCCGCCGACCTCCGACTTTTCCGCCGTTGCTTCCGCCACGCGCACGCTCCCCCCGGGGTAGTCCGGGCAGCCTAGAAGCTCGCGCCCGCGAACGCAACGCGGGACGAGGGGCCGGCTAGCGGCCCTTCCAGACCGGTGTCCGCTTCTCGGCGAACGCCCGCGCCCCCTCCTGCAGGTCCGCGCTGCCGTACAGCTGGTCCACGGCCGGGAACTGGCGCTTCATCACGCGGCTGAGCGCGTCCTGCGCGCGCAGGTTCTCCGCCTCGCGGACGACCTCCTTGATCGCCGCGAACACCAGCGGCGGGCCGCTCGCGAGCAGGCCCGCGAGTTCCCAGGCGCGGTCGAGCAACGCCGCCGGTTCGAGCACCTCGTTGACGACGCCCCACCGGTGCGCCTCTTCGGCATCCATGAAGCGGCCGGTCAGCAGCAGTTCCATCGCGACGTGGTAGGGCATGCGCTTGGGCAGCTTGATGCTGGCCGCATCGGCGATCGTGCCGGCGTTGATCTCCGGCAGCCCGAACCTGGCGGTCGCGGACGCGAGGATCAGGTCGCACGACAGCGCCAGCTCGAACCCGCCGCCGACGGCGAGACCGTTGACCGCGGCGATCAGCGGCTTGTCGAGACCCGGCAGTTCCTGGATGCCGCCGAAACCGCCGACGCCGTAATCCCCGTCGACGGCGTCGCCCCCGGCCGCCGCCTTGAGGTCCCACCCGGCGCTGAAGAAGCGGTCCCCCGCGCCGGTGACGATGGCCACCCGCACCTCGGGATCGTCCCGGAACGCCTTGAAAGTCTCGCCCATCACGCGGCTGGTGGCGAGGTCGATCGCGTTGGCCTTCGGGCGGTCGAGGGTGACCTCGAGAACGGCGTCTTCGCGCCGGGTCCGGATCGTGTCGCTCATGGTCCCGTCCTCCTCGTCGAATCGGCGCCGGGTGCCGGTTCCCGCGTTCGAATCAGTGCATCGAGGGCCACGGCGCCCCGGCCGCGCTCGCGCACGCCGAGCGGGTTCACGTCGACTTCCTCCAGCAAGTGGGCATGCTCCACGCCGAAGCGCGCGACGGCGAGCACCGCTTCGACCGCCGCGTCCAGATCGCCCGGCCGCTTCCCGCGATGCCCCTCGAGCAACGTTGCGCACCGGAGCGACCCAAGCGCCTCGCGCACCTCGGGTGCGGTCACGGGCAGCAGCAAGGTCACCGTGTCCGCCACGAGTTCGACGAGGACGCCTCCGGAGCCCACGGTCAACATCAGTCCGAGGAGCGCGTCCCGGTGCAGGCCAACGATCAGCTCCGCCACCACGTCCGCTTCGTAACGCTCCACCAGGAGTCGGGGCGGCGACCCGGCCCCCGGCGCGTGCGAGTCCCACGGCATGCCGAGCAGGGCCGCGGCGGCGGCGCCGACGTCGCGGGAACCGCGCACGTCGAGCCGCACGGCGCCGCGCTCCGTCTTGTGCGCGATGCCGAGGGCCTTGAGCGCCACCGGCCCGCCGAGGGACCCGGCCGCGGCGACCGCCTCCTCCACGCTGTGCGCGATCCGGCCGTCGGGCACCGCGATCCCGGCCGCGGCGAGCCGGGCCTTCGCCGCCGCCTCGTCGAGCGATATCGGTTCGTCCGCCGCGACGCGGTTCGGCGCGAGCGCCCGGGGCGCCGGCGTGTGCGCGGTCGCAACCGACGTCGCGCACTCGATCGCCGCAAGGGCTTCGCGGACCCCGGCGAGTGGCGCGACCCCGTGCCCGATCAGTTCGACGGCGATCTCCTCAGGCAGGTTCTCGGGCAGCGTCGCGACAACCGCGCCCGGGATGCCCGCGGTGGCGACGGCCCGCTCGAACGCCGCCTGCGTGACGCGCCAGTCGTCCACGCGGCAACGGTCGCCGCGGGGAAAGTCGAGCACCACCGCGGCCAGGTCGAACGGTCCACGAGCGAACGCGGTGAAGGTCTCCGTGAGGGCCGCTTCGTCGCCCCAACTGAAGGTGTGGTAGTCGAGGGGATTGGCCACGGTCACGAGGGGGTGGACCGTGGCGGCCACGGCGTCCGCGTGGGCCGCGGGAAGGTCGGGCAGGGTCAGCGCGGTCTCCTCCACGGAGTCCGCCATCACGCTCGCCTCGCCGCCGGAGCAGCACAGGACTCCCACCCGCCGGCCGGGGAGCGGACCGTGCACATGGAGCAGCTTGAGCGCCTCGAGCAGTTCCGGGATGCCGCCCACGCGCGCGAACCCCAGCCGTCGCAGGAACGCATCCGCCCCGGCGTCGGAACCGGCGACGGAGGCGGTGTGACTGAGGGTCGCCGCGCTGCCGCGCTCCGAACGCCCGGCCTTCATCACGACGACCGGCACGCCCCGGGCACGCGCCCGCGCCGCCAGCGCCTCGAAGCCCGTCACCGAGTCGAACCCCTCGACGTGCAGCCCGAGCGCGCTGACGCGCTCGTCGTCGAGCAGCGCGGACGCCAGCGTCGAGACGCCGAGCTGCGCCTGGTTGCCTGCCGTGACCAGGAAGGCGACGGGCAGGCCGCGCCGCTGCATCGTCAGGCTGACCGCGATGTTCGACGACTGCGAGACGATGGCGACGCCGCGCTCGGCGGCCCCGAGCGGGCGCCCGCCGTGCTGGTCCGGCCAGAGCGCCGCCCGGTCGAGGAAGTTGAGCAGGCCGTAGCAGTTCGGTCCGACGATCGGCATGCCGTTCGCGGCGGCCACCAACGCGCCCTCGAGTGCGCCGCCGTCGTTCGCCTCGCGGAAGCCCGAGGCATAGCAGACCGCGCCCCCGGCGCCGCGCTCCGCGAGCTCCGCGACCGCGGCGACCGTGCCCTGACGGTTCACCGCGACGAAGGCCGCGTCCGGCGCGTCCGGAAGCGCCGCGACATCCCGGAACGCCGGCCGGCCCTCCACCGTCGCGTGCGCGGGATGGACCGGCCAGACCTCCCCGTCGAAGCCCAGTCGGTCGCATTGCCGGATCACCTCGGCCGCGATGGCGCCTCCGATCGCGGCGACCGTGCGCGGACGCAGGAGCCGCCCGAGATCCGCCGTACCGCCGTCCGCGTGGCGCCGGCCGGGCACGGTCAGGCCCCGAGCGGGCGCAGCAGGTCGCGCCCGATGATGTGCCTCTGGATTTCCGACGTTCCGTCCCAGATGCGTTCCACCCGGGCGTCCCGCCAGAACCGCGCCAGCGGCAGGTCGCTCATGAGGCCCATGCCGCCGAACACCTGGACGGCCTCGTCGGTGACGCGCGCGAGCATCTCGGTCGCGTAGAGCTTGGCGGAGGCGATCTCCCGGTTCGCCGGGACGCCCCGGTCGAGGCGCCACGCGGCCGCGAGCGTGAGCCAGTCCGCCGCGTCGATCTCCGTGATCATGTCCGCGAGCTTGAAGGAGACGCCCTGGAACCGGCCGATGGGCTGTCCGAACTGGCGCCGTTCGGCCGCCTGGGCCAGCGCAAGATCGAACGCCCGCCGGGCGCGGCCGACGCACATCGCGGCCACGGTGAGGCGGGTCCCGTACAGCCACTCGTTGGCGAGGTCGAAGCCGCGGTGGACTTCGCCCAGGACCTGCTCGCGGGGGAGCCGGCACTCGTCGAACGCGAGGACGCAGTTGTGGTAGCCCCGGTGCGAGACGGACTCGTAACCCGCACGAATCTCGAAGCCCGGCGTGCCGCGGTCGACGAGGAAACACGTGATGCGCCGCTTCGGCCCACCGGGCGTTTCCTCTTCGCCGGTGGCGACGAACACGATGACGAAGTCGGCGAGGTCCGCGTGCGAGATGAAGTGCTTGCCGCCGCTCAGGATCCAGTCGCTCCCGTCCGGCCGCGCGCTGCATTGCATGCCTCGGACGTCGGAGCCCGCGGCGGGTTCCGTCATGGCCAGCGCATCGAACCGTTCGCCGCGCGCCGCCGGGAGCAGGTAGCGCTCGCGCTGCTCCGCGTTGCACGCCATCAGGATGCCCGACGGACGGCCCCAGAAGACGCTGAGGGCCATCGAGGGACGGCCGAGCTCCCGCTCGAGCAGCGTGCAAGTCAGGTGGTCGAGCCCGCCCCCGCCCACTTCCGCCGGGAGGTTCGGCGCATAGAAGCCAAGGTCCATGACCTTGCGCTTGATCTCCTCGCCGAGTTCCGGCGGGACGCACCCGGTGCGCTCGACCTCGTCTTCGTGGGGATAGAGCTCGCGCTCCACGAAGTCGCGGACGGTCTCGACCACCATCTCCTGCTCGGACGTGAGTGCGAAGTCCAGCGGCCTACCCCCCGTCCGGCGGCGCGCCCCGTGCCGTGCGCTCGCGGCGTGCCGCGTCTTCCGCGAGCGTCCTGCCGGCGCCGACCTCGAAGCGCCGGAGCGCCTGCATGATGGCGACGAGACACTCGTCGCGCAATCGTTCGAGCTCCCGCACGGTGCGTCCCGCGGCCTGCTCGCGGGTCCCTTCCGCCATGCGGGCGATGAGCGTTTCGCTGAGTTCAGGGGCCTCGAGGCGCGTCCAGGGCAGTTCGAGCGTCGGGCCGAACTGTTCCATGAAATGGTCCATGCCCGCTTCGCCCCCGGCCAGGTGATACGACAGGCACGTGCCCATGCAGGCCCACCGCAGCCCCGGCCCGTACACGATGGCCGCGTCGAGTTCGCCGGTAGTCGCGACGCCGTCGTTGACCAGGTGCAGGATCTCGCGCCACAGGGCCTCTTGCAGGCGATCGGACAGGAAGCCCTCGATCTCGGTGCGGACCTCGAGCGGATGCATGCCGAGGTCGCGGTAGAAGGCCGCGGCGGCGGCGACGCTGCCCGGCGCCGTGCGCCGACCGCCGAGCACCTCGACGAGCGGCAACAGGTATACCGGGTTGAAGGGGTGACCCACCACGACGCGTTCCGCGCGGCGGCAGCGGGACTGGAGGTCCGTCGGCAGAAGCCCGGACGTGCTCGAAGCGACGACGACACCCGGCGGCGTTTCCGCATCGATCCGCTCGTGCAGGGACTGCTTCAGGTCGAGCCGTTCGGGCGCGCTCTCCTGGATGAAGTCGGCGGCCTCGCAGGCGGCGGCCAGGGAGTCGGCGCAGCGCAGGCGATCGGGGTGCGCGCCGGGGTAGAGGCCCACCTGCTCGAGCGCCGGCCACGCGTTCTCCACGGCCCTCCGGAGCCGCCCCTGCCAGCCGTCGGCAGGATCCCAGGCGACCACGTCCAGTCCGTGGGCCAGCGCCCGCGCCGCCCAGCCGGCGCCGATGACGCCGGTCCCTACGACGGCGAGAGTGCGGATCGGCGTCTGCATCGGCGCGCCGCCAGCCCGGCGGCGTGACGGTCGTCGGATCGTGCGGCCAGGGCCACGGGCGCCGCGTCAGCCCCGCTTGACCAGGTCGAACTTCTCGCGCGCCTCCCCGGGACCGAGCACGCGCGCCCCCATCAGTTCGACGATCGTGCGGGCCTGCTCGACGAGTTGCGCGTTGGAGGCGTAGACGCCTCGCCGAAGGTAGAGGTTGTCCTCGAGCCCGACCCGCACGTGGCCCCCGAGCAGGACCGACTGGGCCGCGAACGGCATCTGGTCGCGGCTGATGGCGAACGCCGTCCAGTTCGCGCCGGCGGGCAGCATGTCCACCCAGGACTTCATGACGCCGACCTCCGCGGGCGCGCCCCAGGGGATGCCGAAGCAGAGCTGGAAGAGCGGCGGGTCGTCGACCAGGCCTTCCTCGATCATCTTCAGGGTGAAGCTCAGGTGGCCCGTGTCGAAGATCTCGAGCTCCGGCCTGACGCCGAGTTCCTGGATGCGCCGCGCGCCCCGGCGCAGCATGTCCGGCGTCGACACGTAGACCAGGCTGCCCTCGCCGAAGTTGTAGGAGCCGCAGTCGAGGGAACAGATCTCCGGCAGCAGCTCCTCGACGTGCGGCAGGCGGTCAAGGGCGCCGACGAGATCGGTCTCCCCGCCGAACTCCGTCGGCGTCTCGTCCGGGCCGATGAACAGGTCGCCGCCCATCCCGGAGGTCAGGTTGATCACCACGTCCGTGCCGCTGTCGCGGATGCGCGCGACCACTTCCCGGTAGAGCGCGACGTCGCGGGCGCCTTTCCCGGTAGCCGGGTCGCGGACATGGCAGTGCACGATCGCCGCCCCCGCCTTGGCCGCTTCGACCGCCGAGTCGGCGATCTGCGCGGGTGTCACGGGGATGTCGGGATGCTTGCCAACGGTGTCGCCGGCGCCGGTCACCGCGCAGGTGATGATGACATCGGTGTTCATGCGCACTCGTCAGGCGGCTCGTGGCAAACAACTCCACCCCGTCCGTCTCGGGGCCCCGCTCCCGGTGGTGGCGCCCGTTGACGAAGGCCTTCGCGACAATAGCACGTTTGGGAGACCGCAAAGCCCCGCGGAGCGCTGGCGCAAGCGGCGCGCTGCGTGCCCGTGACGCCCCCTCCGAAGCCGGGCCCGGCCTGCTCCCGTCAGGCCGGCAACCGTACCGCGAGGACGTCCGTGGTCGCCCCGTGCAGCACGGCGTTGGCGGTGGAACCGAGCAGCAGGGCAAGGCCGTGGCGGCCGTGCGTGCCGAGGACGACGAGGTCCGCCGACAGTTCCTCCGCGGCACGGCGAATCTCGGCGCCCGGATGGCCGCGGCGCACCAGGCGCTCGCCCCGGACCCCGAACCGGTCGGCCAATGCGGCGACCTCCGCCGCCAGGCGCTCCTCGGCGTCCCGCAGGAACTGCACGCCGGCATCCCCAAACGTGGCGATGTCCGTGCCGGAGTACGAGTGCTCGAGCGGCCGAACGACGGAAACGATCGAAACCCTCGCCCCCGTACCCGCCGCGATGCCCGCGGCCTTCTCGAGCACCAGGGGTGCGTCTTCCGTGTCATGGACGGCCACGAGCACCTCGCGGATGTCCCCTCCCTCGCCCGGGACGTGTACGCACAGGACGTCGCACCCGGTGCCGTGCAGCACGGCGTTCGCCGTGGAACCGAGCAGCAGTTGCCATCCGTGCCGGCCATGGGCGCCCCATGGCCACCAGGTCCGCGCCCTGCGCCTCCGCAAGGGCATGGATCTCGCTCGCGGGTCGACCGCTTCGAACCGCCGTGGCCCCGATGCCGGCCCCGTCGCACAACGCCTCGAGGCGGCGGACGGATTCCCCCCGCAGCCTGTCCTGAAGGTCGCCCAGGTCCGTGATCGCGAGCTGGTCCCCCAAGGCCAGGCGTGCATCTTCCACGACATGCAGCGCCGTCACCTCGGCATCTCCCGCCACCGCCCTGCTCCTGGAGACGACGGTCTCCAGGCCCTCGGCGAACACGTCCAGCGCCAGCACGACGCGCTTGTAGGCCATCCCGAATCTCCCTTGCTCCTGGATCCGGCGCGATGGTACTTCCTACCGGACTGCCCGTCCCTGGACTCGATGGCGGGACGGGCGACCACGAGGGTCGCCCCTACAGCCAGGTGCAGAACGAGCGGTCGAGGGGCTCTGGGCGCACGGTCCGATCGAGGATCAGGGCTTCTCCCCCTGCGCGCCACGGCGGCCAGGCCGGCAAGTCCTCGCCGTTCGGGTCGCCCGTGCGGGCGAAGTTCAACCAGTAGGCCATCATGCGGCGCGTGAGCGCGCGGTCGTCCGCGTCGGTGGGCAGCCAGGCGTCGTGGGTGTCGAAGACGTATGGAATCTCGGCGCCGTGGTACGCGCCGACGCCATGATCGCCGGGCCGCGTACGGGCGAAACGATAGACCCAGGTCGGTACGCCAGCCGCCGCGACCGCGTCGGCGAACCGCAGGGTCGGGCAGTGGAACATCCCGGCCCCGAGCGCCGCCAGGCGCTCCGCCTCGGAGAGTTCCCCAACGCGTTCCAGGACCGCCTCGGGACTCCGGAATCCCGCGACTACGGCGCGCCACGCGGCCTCGGTCATGGCATTCGCATCGATCATGCCCTGGTCCTCGTCCGCATTGGTGCCGAACATGGCGGGCACCGGTGCAAAACGCGCCTCGGCAAGCAGTTCGGGCGCCGCCGCAGGCAGCAGCCAGCCGTCCACGGCGGGGTCGCCGAACCCGCGCCGAGAGTGCTCTGCCGCCAGGGCAAGCAAGTGCTCCGCCGGCACCGCCCTGAGCGCTTCGATACTCGCGACCCCGGCGCGCCCAAGGAACCGCTCGCCCTCCGCTTCGGATTCCGCCAGCGCCGTGCGCCGGTCCGCCGGCCAGCCGCCGCTCTGCGAGACGGCCCGGTGGAACAGGCCCCGGGCCTGGGGCGCGAACAGCAGGTAGCCGATGTCGCCCGCGCCGGCCGACTCCCCGAAGACCGTGACATTGTCGGGGTCGCCGCCGAACGCCGCCACGTGGTCACGGACCCAGCGCAGGGCCTCGACCTGGTCGAGCAGGCCGTAGTTGCCGGACGAGCCGTGCGGTTCCTCGCGCCCGAGGGCCGGATGCGCCAGGAAACCGAACACGCCGAGCCGGTACTGGACGGAGACCACGACGACGCCCCGCGCCGCGAGTTCCGCGCCCCGGTAATTCGGTTCGTGGGACCAGCCTCCCACGTTGCCGCCGCCGTGGATCCACACCATGACGGGCAGGCGACCCTCGGTGTCCGGCGTCCAGAGGTTCAGGAAGAGGCAGTCCTCGTCCACGGGCGGCATCGACATCGCGAACTCCCCCGTGACGCCGAAGCTCGCGGCGACCCCCGCGTACCACGCGACATTGCCCTCGTCCTGCATGCAGGCCGGGGGCCAGCCGGTCGCGTCGGTCTCGCCGGTCTCGCCCGCCGCGCCCGCGGGGCGCGGGGCCCGCCAGCGTCCTTCGCCGACGGGAGGTTCGGCATAGCGCATGCCGCTGAAGCGGAGGACGGTCGCACCGGCGCGGGTCGTGACCGCCGTTCCTACATAGGTGACGTTCGCGCCTTCCGGCGTCACGCGTGGCGCGGGAGCGACCGCCGTTCCGGTCGCCGCGTCGCCGCCCGGCGGCGCGCACGCCGCGAGGGCCGCGCAGACCAGCGCGGCCCCGCCCACGCGGCCCGCGGCCCGTCGCACGGTCAGTTGAATCGCGTCTGCAGCCGTATGCCCAGCGTCCGCGGCCGGTTCGTGGTGACCCGCTCGTCGTAGAGGCCGGTGTTGATGAAGATCTCCGCCTGCTCGTCGAGGAGGTTCGTCCCGAACAGCTCGATACCGTGACGCCCGCCGCCGAAGGTCCAGCCGACCCGCAGGTCGAGGAGGTCGTAGGCCGCCTGCCGCCGCGGGATCGCTTCCGCCTGGAAGGGCTCCGTGATCAGCAGGTTCCACGACTCGTCCGTGAAGGAGTAAGTGAGCTGCGCGTACCCCGTGACGCTCCCGCCCTGCTCCCACTCGTAGCGACCGTTCACCGCGTACTTCCAGCGCGGCACATACGGCAGTTCCCGGCCCTCTTCCGCCCACACCACGCTCGGGTCGACGGTCGAGTTGAAGTCTTGGCCCAGCGCCGCGTCGTTGAAGGTGGCCGCGGCCTGCACGGACAGGTTCGGCGTGAGCGCCCAGTGCAGCTCCGTCTCGACCCCCGTCACCTGCGCGTTGCCGGCGTTGTGGCGGAAGATGAGCGGCGAGATGAGCAGGTCGTAGATCGACGTCTGGAAGTCCTGCCAGTCCATGTAGTACACGGCGCCGTTGAAGGTCGCCCGCCCGTCTCCCAACGTCGCCTTCCAGCCGACCTCGTAGGACTGCAGGACGTCCGGTTCGTAGATCTCCGGCACGCTCGGGTTGTTCTGTCCCTCCTCGTTCCCGCCGCCGGGCCGGAAGCCCTCCGCGTAGGTGAAGTAGGTGAGCAGGTCCTCGTGCGCCCGCCAGGTGAGGCTGAACTTGTAGATGGCGTCGCTGGTGCTGCCGTCCTGGCCGCCGGGCACCCTGGCGTTGAAGAAGTACCCGGCCCAGGCCGTGTGGGTGTCGAACTTCGAATCGAAGGCCCGCGCGCCGACCGTGGCGGACAACCTGTCGGAGAAGTCGTAGGTGAGTTCGCCGAACACCGCCTGCTGTTCCCACTCGCTCGCCCACTCGACGCTCCACCACTCGTCCGGGAACGGCGAGCCGCCGTTGACCAGGGTGTAGTACTCCCCCGGTCCACCGTCGTGCCGGACGCCGGGCATCCACCAGTAGGCGTGGTTGTCGTCGGTCTCGTTCTTCTCGTAGTACGCGCCGGCGATCCAGTGCAGGGGGCCTTCGCCCGCCGAACTCAGCCGCACCTCGTGCGACCAGCGCGAGGCATCCAGGTGCAGGTCGTAGTGCATGGTCGGATCGTTGCAGCCGACGTTGCCGTACCAGTAGTAGTCGTCGCACGCGAACTGCTGGATCCAGCCGCCGAAGGACGCGTACTCCACGTAGTCCGAGTAGTCGAGGATGACCTCCCGGTCGCGCTCGAAGTAGGCCCCGGCGTAGACGATGTCGCCGATGCCGAGGTTCCCTTCCAGCGTCCACCCGACCTGGCCGTACTGCTGTTCGCCGTACTCCGGCCCGAACCTCGCGACTTCGAGGTTGCCGACCCGGCCCGGCTCGTGATCCCAGGCCCCTTCGAACTCCGTTTTCTGGTGGATGGCCGCGACGGTGCCCCGCCAGCGCTCGCCGAGGTCCGAGCGCAGCGTCGCGCGGAAGCCCAGCGTCTCCTCTTCGTTGTAGTCGTCCTCGGCCCAGCGGTCGTTGCTGACGGTGGTCCCGTTGCGGAAGGTGCGGGTGGTGGCCACGTTGTCGATGAAGCCGTCGGCGGCGTCGTACCACCCGACCAGCCGGACGGCGGTCCGGTCGCCCAGGGGGACGTTGACGAACCCTTCGAGCGTCCGCACCCCCTCGCCGTCGGTGATCGTTCCCGCCGACAGATCCGCGCCGGCGCTGAACGCCTCCGGGTCCGGCTTGTTCGTGATGATGCGCACGGTGCCGGAGGTGGCGCTCGCGCCGTAGTACGTGCCCTGCGGCCCGTTGAGCACCTCGATCCGCTCGATGTCGTAGTTGTGCAGGTCCGCCACGCCACCGCTATAGGTCAACGGGTGCTCGTCCAGGTACATCGTGGCCGTGGCGGCGGTGCTCCGATTCGGATTGCTGCCGTCGGCGATGCCGCGCACGAACATCATCTGGCTGCCGGGCAGGTGGCTGACGAAGGCGATGGACGGGGACAGCACCGCGAAGTCCTCGAAGCGGCGGATGCCCAGTTCCTCGATCCGGTCCTCGGTGAACGCCTGCACGGACAGCGGCACGTCCTGCAGGTTGTCCGACCGTTTGCGCGCGGTGACGATGACCTCTTCGATGGTCGTGGCCGTCTCTTCCGCCAGCACGGGCGCCGAGACCATCACCTGCGTGGCCACGGCGATGGCGGCCGTCAATGCGGTCTTCTCGAACGGAACGCGGGCTTCCCCGAATCTCAGGCGACGATCACGCATGCTCTCTCCCGGGCACCCCAGCGACTCGAACCGGCAAGCCTACCGCAGGGAGTCCGCGAACGGGGGTATAGTTCCCGTCCCGCGCGACGCCCCGCGGTCGCTCGCCCGAGGTCGCCGCGCCGACACGGAGGAACGTTCATGGGGACGACAGCCGACTGGCGCTTCAACATCGACGCCGCCGCCAACGCCGACTGGACCGAGGGCCTGCGCAGCATCTTCGAGTACCGCGACCTCGGCGTGGAGGGGGCCACGAACGGCGACTACGTCGCCCACCTCATCCGCGCGAACGGCCGCGACGAGTCCGACGCTGTGCAGCAGTGGCACATCCACGAGTGCACCTTCCAGATGGTGTACGTGCTCAATGGCTGGGCGACGTTCGAGTACGCCGACGTGGGGGAGCGGACCATCAGGAAGGGCGACTGCATCAACCAGCGCCCCGGCATTCCGCACCGGGAGATCGCCGTGTCCGACGATTTCGAGGTGCTCGAAGTGGTGGCGCCGGCGGACTTCAGGACGGTCGTCGTCGACCCTCCCGGCTGACGGGGCCGGAACTGCGGGCGCAAACTGCGGCTTGCGGACAGCGATAGCCGCGTATAGCGTATGGGGTTTGGAGCGCAGAACGAGGGAGTTTCGGCATGACGGCAGCGGCCATCGACGCAGCGTCCGACCAATCCTGGGAGGAATACCGCGAGGACGGCATCCGCCGCGCGCTCGCCCTCGGCAACCGGGGGCCGATGCGGTTTGACGCGCGCGGGGTGCTCGCGCAGGAACAGCTCGACGCGTACCGCCGGTGCGGTTTCTACGTGTTCACGGGCGTCCTGTCCGCCGCGGAGTGCGCCGATCTCGAGGCGGAGTTCGCCGAGGTCCTGGAGAACGCCCCGGTGACCGAGAGCGGCGACCTGGACCGGCACGGCAGGGCCGTGCGCTTCCCGGGCTACTACACGCTCGGCAACATCCGCGACGGTCGCATCAAGCAGCTGGAGGACGCCGGGGAGGAGGAGCAGGCGGCCCCGGTGCACCTCGTCTCGCACCCGCTCATGATGATGGACTCCGCGCTGCGGACATACGCGCATCCCGACATCCTCCGCATGGTCGCGAGCGTCAACGGCGAGGACTTCGTGCCGTTCCACGAGAGCATCTTCAACAAGGACCCGGGCGAAGGCGCGCCGACCCCCTGGCACCAGGACGGCCGCACCCACTGGACCGAGGACGGCGAGGCCCTCGAGCAGCCGGACGGCTCCGGCAAGACTCACGGCTTCAACCTGTCCGTGGCGTGGTCGAAGTGCACGCCGGAGAACGGCCTCTGGGTGGTGCCCGGCAGCCACCGCCGCTGGCGGCTCGCGAACGGCGGCAGCTTCCCCCCGATCACCGACCGCCTCGCCGACGCCGTCCCCATGATGCTCGAGCCCGGTGACGTCGGCATGGTCAACCGCAGCTCGCTGCACGGCTCGTTCCCCAACAGGACGTCCATCCGGCGCAACACGATGGTGATGGGCTTCCACAAGCGCGACTCCGCGATCGGCGCGGAGACGACGAACGTGCACGCGTTCAAGAAGCCCGGCGAGACGAAGTCGATCAAGTACTCCGAGGACTACGTCCTGCGGCGCGCCCGCATGATTCCGCTCGCCATCGACGCGCGGCGCCAGCGCTATCCAGGCGAGGCGCCCTACGAGTACCGCGGCCAGTACCTGGGCGACAGCCACTGGAACGAGCGGGCGCGCGCGGAGATCGCCGTCGAAGGCGACGAGTACTGGCAGCGGGACATCACGCTGTAACGCTCCGACGGCGGCGGTGCGCGCTTTGCCGCCCGCCGCCCTGTGCGACATCGCTGCATCAAGAACGGGCGAACGTCCGCTTCCGCTCCGTCCCACGATCTATACGATCGACCCTCATGGCCGCCTACCGAAAACGCCCGCGACGGCGCGACGCGCCGGTCCACCAGGGCGCGGACCCGACCTCCGGAGCCGGGCCAAGGTCCGCACCCCGGCACACCACCGTCGGTCCCAGGAAACCGCCGGCGCGCGCCGACAGGACTCCCGCGCAGGATGAACTCTCGATCAACCTGGCCGAGTTCGTCACGCGGTACCCGGTCTCCACGCTGGTCGACCAGATCATCCGCCGGGCGGCCGCAGAGCGCGTGCCGGCCGTCCTGACCCCGATCGGCCGGCTGCCCCGCAACTACATCGGCTGGTGCTTCGCGTTGCGCGACCAGGTCCCGCGGCTCCCGGTGCGCGCCGTGCAACAGCTCGTCCTCGCGCTGTCGGTCTTCCTCGCGCGCCACCCCGTGCCCGACGCGCGGGGCGCCGGGCTCGCCGCGGGAGGAAAGCCCACCCCATTGACCCCGGAAGCGTTCCACCGGCTGGTCATCGAGGCGCTCGAACCCTCCGCGCGCCGCGTGTTCGAGGCCCGCACGGGCATCCAGTCCAGGCGCACGCTGCGGCAACTCGCCAGCGAGTTCGGTACGTACCTAGAGCGGATCCGGTCCTTCGAGCAGCAGGCGCGCCACAGCCTGCGGGCGATGGGAATCCGCTACGACGCGTGGCGGACCCTGGACATCGTGTTCCCGCGCCGCTGGCCACACCTGTGCGCCGACGGCGTCCGCTACATCCCCGGCCCCGCCGCACGCCTGCCGCTCCCGCCCCCGATGGTCTATCTGTGCGAGGCCGTGGGGGGATTCGATGCCTGCCTGTCCCGCTATTGCGAGCGCGTCCACGACGGCTGGCTGCTGAAGATGGACGCCTCCCACACGCTCCGGCAACGCGCGCTCGCCCTGCAGGCCGAGCTGCTCGAAGACTGGCGCCTGCCGCAGCCCCTCGGCCGGCTCGCGCGCCGGGGCGGCATGCCGCGCCGCGAAGTCGAGGTACTGCTGCAGTACGGTGACCGCGTACGGTCCGAGCACGGCTACGTAGTGAACGCGTCCCGCCCGTCCACGCAGCTGCATCTGGACGCCGCGTTGCGCAGGGCGCGCACACCCCTCGGAGTGGCCGAGGTCCGGGACCGGGCTCCAAACCACCGCGCGGGGCGCCGGCGCGACCTGGACCGTACGTTCCGCGCGGCGCCGCACCTCTTCCTCCGCATCTGGGACCATCAGTGGTGCTCCCTGACGGAGTTGCCGGACCGCCTGCGCGCGGCCCCCGGCGAGGATCGCGGGAGCCTCGAAGCGCTCGGTCCCGACGAAGGGACCGTTCGTCAGGCAATACTCCGGCTCGTTCGCGACCGCGGACCGATGACGTGGTCCGAGCTGAGGCGGGCCGCCGGAGCCCACGCCCGCGGCTCGCTCGCCAGCGCCGTCTCGCGTCTGCCCGATCTCGTCAAGTCCGCGCCCGGCATCTACGGCTACCGGGGGCACCTCGCACGCGACGCCCGCCACCCGCCACCAACGTTCTTCCGGGAGGACCAGGCGACCGCATGGGCATTCGGCCGGTACGCGGGAGTGTCGCCCGCCTTCTTTCCGCTCTGGACGCGGCGCAACGAAATGGCCCTCTGCCGTTGGGCCCGCGATGCGGCATCGACCCGCGTGTACGAGTCGCTCGTCGCGCAGGCGGAACCCTCCGAGTGGCCCGGCCTGGACAAGGCAGAGGCCGCGTTCTGGGGCCACGAGCGGGAACGCTGCGGGTTCACGCTGCTGACCGGCCGCCCAGCGGGGTTCGACGGTGTCTTTCCTGCATCCCGCCTGCTGGCGGTGCTGCTCGTGGCGAGGCTGCAGGGACGGGTTTCCTGGGTCGAGGCGAACCGGTGCCTGGGCGGCCGGATCAACGCCCGCTCCGGCATCTTCATGATGGCCGTGCTCGCCATGATCGGCACCCTGCAACCGGACGCGGACTGGCGCCGCCCCCACCCGGTCCGGGCGGACCGGGCACAGGCCGCGCTCGCCGCATTCGTGGAGGTGCTCGGACGCACCGGCAGGTTGCCGTGGGCGACGGTCGCGTCGTTGATGCGCATCGACGACGAGCCGGAGGCCGAGTGGATCCGACCCGACGTCGTCGCCCGGTTTCTCGGCCGCGCGCGGCGCGTGGAAGGCTGAAGATCGGAGATCCCCAGTGCCCTCGCCTACCGGGACACCCTGTTCCTGCATGGTGACGTTATCGTTTCGGGGCGAGCTGGACGATGGTTCGCCTGACGTGCATGCAGAGCGTTGGCGAGGCGCCCGCGAACGCGCGCGTTCGCGATGGGACGCATGCCCCGGACGGTGGGGTTCGGGCCGAACTCTTGCATGCGAATCGTGGTTAGCATAGGTTTCTTGCACCAGCGTAAGTGCAAGATCCGTCTCTCCGGCGCGGATCCAGGAGGTTCGGTGACAAATCCGCTCATCGGTACGCGCATCAAGGCGTTCAGGCAGGCGCGGGGAGTCTCGCAGGATGAGCTGGCGCGCGCGCTGGGGTTCAAGGATCGTCAGATCGTGTCTGCCATCGAGACAGGTGTCCGTCGCGTTGGCGCGGAGGAGTTGCTGCTGGTGATGGAGCACCTCTCCGTGCCGCTGGACCACTTCACGGACCCGTATCGGCTTGATGGGGAGGGGATGTTCTCGTGGCGGCAGATGGGCGTGCCGCGGGAACGACTGATGGAGTACGAGACGATGGCGGGGCGGTGGATCGGTGGTTACCGGGTCATGGCGTCGCAGGTCGGCCGGAAGCCGAGGTTGATGCGGCAGGCGCTCGGTCTCACGAAGCTGTCGAGCTTCGAGGAGGCTACGGAGGCCGGAGAACGGTTAGTCACTGAGTTCGGCCTGGGGCCCGTGCCAGGGCTGAGGCTTGCCGAGGTGGTGGAGCGGCTCGGTATCCTCGTGTTGCTGGTCGACGCTTACGCTGGAATCTCGGGGGCGGCGTGCCGTCTACCGGACCTGGACACGGTCCTGATTGCACGTGGAGAAGCGAGGGGCCGTCGCAACTTTGATCTGGCGCACGAGTTGTTCCACATCCTGACCTGGGACGCGATGCCGCCGGAACACGTTGAGGACGCGGTCGACTTCAGCGGGAATCGGGTGGAGCAACTTGCCAACAGCTTCGCGGCAGCGGTGTTGATGCCGAGGGACTCGCTGGCCCCGCTTGCGGACTGGGCATCGCTGGATACGGAAGCGCTTTGCGTGCAGTTGAATGCGACAGCGGAGGATTTGCAGGTGACGTCCTCCGCGTTGCGGTGGCGGCTCGCGACGCTCGGAGCACTGAGCAGGAAGCGGGCGCGTGCACTACCGGAGGGGGCGCTACGGAACAATGGGCAGGCGAGACCGAGGGGTAGCGTGCCAGCGCCATTCTCCAGGGGTTTCGCGGAAGTGCTGGCGGCCGGAATCGATGATGGTTACATATCGGTTCGACGTGCTGCGGAGTTGGTCGGACTCCCGATCGAAGGCTTGGAGGAGTTGTTCGCCGCACATGGCGTAGCGCAAGCGATTGACCTGTGAACGAAACGTCTGCGCGGGGGACGGCGGTTCTCGTGGACACGAACGTGATCATCGAAGCGCATCGCACGAAGGGTTGGCGTGCGCTGGTCGGCGGGTACGCCGTGGAGACGGTGGAGGACTGCGTGACCGAGACGCAGACGGGGTTTCAGCGGCGACGGTCCGAGGAGGCGATCAACAGAGACCAGTTGCTTGAGTCGCTGGCGAATGTCCACGCCGTCAACGATCTGGAACGTGCGGAACTCGCCGTGCGGGCGCACGGCATCGCGTTGGATCTCGGAGAGTGGTCTTTGTGGGCGCACGCGCGGGGTCGCGGAGAGCCTTGGGTGCTGTGCGGTCCGGACAAGGCAAGTTTGCGATGCGGAGTCCGGCTTGGGTTCCGAGAGCGGCTTGTGTCGCTCCAGGGACTGCTGCACGCGGTGGGTCATCAGCCCAAGCTGGCGCTGAGACAGCAGTACACGAAGCAGTGGCTCGACTTGACTCTGGGGCAACTGGTTCTGGAGGAGCGATGAGGGGCGGGCATCGAATCGAGCCGTGCGCCGCCGGGGTGGCTCTCGAGTCGCCCTACCCCTTGAACTGCCCGACGATCCCCGAGATCGACTCCTTCGCGTCCCCGAACAGCATGCGCGTGTTCGTGCCGAAGAAGAGCGGGTTGTCGACGCCGGCGAAGCCGGAGGCCATCGAGCGCTTCAGCACGAAGACGGTCCGTGCCCGGTCCACGTCGATGATCGGCATGCCGTAGATGGGGCTCGCCTCGTCCGTGCGGGCCGCGGGGTTGACGACGTCGTTGGCGCCGATGACCACCGCCACGTCCACGCCGTCCATGCGCGGATTGATGTCCTCCATCTCGACGAGCTGGTCGTAGGACACGCTCGCCTCCGCGAGCAGGACGTTCATGTGCCCGGGCATACGTCCCGCGACCGGGTGAATCGCGTACGTCACCTCGGCGCCGTTCTCCTCGAGCAGGTCCGCGAGTTCCCGGACGACGTGCTGGGCCTGCGCCACCGCCATGCCGTAGCCTGGCACGAAGCTCACCGACGACGACGCCTCCAGGATCAGGTAGGCGTCCTCCACGTTGATGGGCTTCACCTCGCCTTCGACCTTGGTTGCGGCCTTCACCGCGCCGAACCCGCTGAAGAGCACGTTCGCGAGCGAGCGGTTCATCGCCTTGCACATGATGTTGGTCAGGATGATCCCGGCGGCCCCGACCAGGGAGCCCGCGACGATGAGGATGTTGTTGTTGATCGCGAAGCCCGCGGCGCACGCGGCGAGTCCCGAGTAGCTGTTGAGAAGCGAGATCACCACCGGCATGTCCGCCCCGCCGATGGGGATGACGGCCATGATCCCGAGCAGCAGGGCCAGGCCGATGATCGCGTAGAACACCCACGACGTGGTCGAGGGCTCCATGGTGAAGAGCACGCCCACCGTGATGAGCGCGGCGAGGATGAGCCCGTTGATGAATCTCTGGCCCGCGAACACCACGGCGCGGCTCACCATCACTTCCGCGAGCTTGCCCCAGGCCACCACCGAGCCCGACGCCGTGACGGCGCCGATGAGGATGGACAGGAAGGCCACGAAGGCCGTGAACGCGGCGACGTCCTGCTGCCCGTGGATCGCCGCCCAGCCCACCAGGAGGCTTGCCGCGCCTCCCGAGCCATTGAAGAGCGCCACCATCTCGGGCATCGACGTCATCGCGACCAGCCGCGACGCGACCGCCCCGATGGCCGCGCCGACGATGGCCCCCGCCGCGATCCACTCGTAGCTGACGATCTCCCGGGACGTCAGGGTCACCACGATGGCGAGGAGCATGCCGATGGAGGACAGCGCGTTGCCACGCCGGGCGGTCGCCGGCGAGGCGAGCATCTTGAGCCCGAAGATGAACAGCGCCGCCGCGGCGATGTAGGCGACGTTGATGACGACGGGGCCCATCAGCCTTCCCCGCCGCGCTTCTTGAACATGCCGAGCATGCGGTCGGTGACCATGTAGCCGCCGACGACGTTGATGGTGGCGAACACGACCGCCGCCACGCCGAGCACCGTGGCGACCGTCGCCTGACCCGCGTCGGCAGCCGCCCCGGCCGCCATCAGCGCCCCGACCAGGGTGATCCCGGAGATCGCGTTCGCGCCGGACATCAGCGGCGTGTGCAGGGTCGCCGGGACCTTCGAGATGAGCTCGAAGCCCAGGAAGATGGACAGGACCAGGATGAAGGCCAGAAAGACGGGGATCAGTTCCACGGGAAACTCCGGTCGCGCAGGGGGAGGGTTACTTGGCCGGGCTTCCGCCCGCGCCGTCGGCGGCAACGCCGAGGACGGCGCCGTCCCGGGCGACGACCGAGGAGGCGACGATGTCGTCCGCCGGGTCGAGCCGCAGGGCTCCGGCTTCCGCGTCCCAGAACTCCTCGATGAAGTGCGCCAGGTTCGCCGCGTACATCTCGCTGGCGTTCCTGGCCACCGCGGACGGCAGGTTGCCCTGCCCCAGCACCGTCACGCCGTCGATGTCCACGACCTGGTCCAGCACCGAGCCCTCCACGTTGCCGCCGGACTCGACGGCCATGTCCACGACCACGCTGCCGTGCTTCATCGACTCGACCATTTCCCGGGTCACGATCCGGGGCGCCGGGCGGCCGAACACCTGCGCGGTCGTGATGACGACGTCCGACGCGGCGATCACGCGCTGCATGCCCTCCTGCTGCAGGGCGATCTGCTCCGGCGTCAGGGCCTTCGCATAGCCCTGTTCGGTCTGGCCCACGTCGCCGATGTCGATCTCGACGAAGCGGGCGCCGAGCGACCGTACCTGCTCGGCGACCACCGGGCGCGTGTCGAACGCCTCCACCCGCGCCCCGAGGCGCTTGGCCGTGGCGATCGCCTGCAGCCCCGCGACGCCCGCGCCGATCACGAACACCCTGGCCGGCGGGATCGTCCCGGCGGG
>JAJDTI010000059.1 GCA_022827245.1 Pseudomonadales bacterium
GGACTTGAGCTTGATCCTGGCGTCGGTCGTGGTGAAGCGCCAGTCCACGCGCACGGACTCGCGGTTCCGGCGCTCCTGCCACGCCTCGACCTCGCGCCGCAGGAAGTCCCGGTCCGGGATGCGCCGGTCCAGGCACTGCCCAACCATGGCGCCGGTCTCGATCTCCGCCATGTCCGGCCAGCTGCCGTGCTTCGGCGTGTAGTGGATCTCCAGCCGCTCGGCGATGCGTCGCGCCTCCGCGGGCTCGAACGCCTCGTGGAGCGACGCCGGGGTGTGCGTGTTGAGGTTGTCCATCACCAGCACCACCCGCTTGTCCGGGTAGTCCTCGTCCACCAGCCTCCCGACCAGGTGCGCCCGGTCGACCTTCGTCCGGCGCTCGGTCACCTCGACCCGCCGCCAGCCCCGAAGCGGCGCGAACAGCATGAACAGGTTGCTCGTGCCGTTGCGCTCGTACTCGTGGTCGTGGACCGTCGGCAGGCCCGGCGCGGCGGGCCGCGGCACGCGCGTCTCCTTGACCTGCCGGCGGCTGGTCTCGTCCATGCACACCAGCACCTCGTCCTCCGCGTAGTCGCGGCGGTAGACCTCCAGGACGTCCTCCATCGCGCACGCGAAGTGCGCGTCCGCCTTCGGCGGGATGCACCAGCACTTCTTCAGCCACGGCTCGGGATCTTTTTTTTAGCGTCCGGCGCACCGTCTCGGTGCTCACCGAACCGACCACGTCGAGCTCGACCGGACGGTCCGCCAGCAGCCGCAGCGTCCACTTCACGCAGCCCTCGGGCGGCGCCCCGCAGGCCACCGCCACCACCCGCGCCTCCGCCTCGCCGTCCGGAACCTTGCGCCGCCGGTTCGCCTGCGGCTTGCGGTCCGGCGCCGCCTCGATGCCCTCCTCGACGCAGCGCCGCCGCACCCGCGCCACCGTCGCGGTGCCGATGTCCAGCGCGTCCGCGACCTCCGCGTCGGTTCGAGCGCCGCCCTCGCGGTTCTCGTCGCACTGCAGCAGGATGCGCGCATGCGTCTGCTTCAGGGCCGAGGCCCGGCCCTTGTTCGCCAGCCGCTTCAGACCCTCGCGCTCCTCGTCCGCGAGTCTCACCCGGTAGATCCTGTTCGACACCGTGAACACTCCTTGTTCGTCGGCCATTGCCGTGCCGCAAGCATACAGCGCCTCGACCTGCGGCCCGGCGCCAAGCCGACCGATCATCTCTAAAGTGGTGGACTACTAGAGCGCGCGCGGGCGATCTGCAAGGTGCTGGCGGCTCGCGACCGCGCGGGCAACTGTCGGCGGTAAGCGCTGATCAGCCGACGGTAGACGGGCTCCGCCTGGTCAAGTTCCCCTTGCGTACCCTCGGAAAGATCCGCCCGTCCGCCATCACGACGATGCGGTTCGTACGGTGCACAGTCCGCAGCCGGTGGGCGATGGTCAGGACGGTCGACGACTTCGCCAACGTTTCGAGCGCTTGCTCGACGGCCCGTTCGCTCTCGGCTTCGAGAGCACTGGTGGCTTCATCGAGCAGGTACACGGCCGGCCGGGTCAGGATCGCGCGCGCAAGGCTGATGCGCTGCTTCTGCCCGCCGGAGAGTCGGTTCCGCACCTCGCCGAGATCCGTGTCGAGTAACTGCTCGGCAGGGCAACGACGAAGTCGTCGGCGTGGGCCTCGCGGGTGGCATCTTCGATCGCCTCCCTCGCTGCGTTCTGCACCGCGTAGGCGATCTCTCGGCGACGGTGCCCGAGGCCAAATACTCCTCAGGGGACGCTCGACTCCTCGTGAGCCCAGTTACTCGCCTTGCCGAGCACCCGCGCGAACAAAATCCCTGCGAATGTCACGGATGATGTGCACGCCCACCCAACTCATCGTGTGTAAGTGACAACGCCCGCAATGGCCTGCGCGGCGATGAGCCCGACAATGATCAGCGGGACGCCGTCAGCGTGTCGAGGGCTCCGGGTTCCCCAGCACGTCATCAACCCGGGCGCCGACGATGACGTCGGTGGATGGATTGGCGACCGGCGACCCCCGGCAAGGGCCCCAAAGTGGTCTCCGTCGATCCGTCTTCAAGACCGTCGAACTCCGTTACACGGTCCGCCCACACAAACCAGGACAGCGGCCGTTCCGAAGCGGAACTGTCCCCGCTCGCGTTCCTCGTCCACGTATGGCCGCCCAAAGGGCGCTGTTAACGACCTACGAGCCAACAGGACGTCCCGCCGAAAACCGCGAGCTTCCGCACCCCGCAACGACGCCGCCAAGACTAGCCCGACGTTTCGGCCGGAACCGCACCGCCCACCTTTCACACGACCAGTTCGACTACGATACGCACTGGGCGACTGTGGCGCGAACGCCGCGCGACCTACCGGTCCACGCCGTGCTACGGCACACCGGCCCGTCGGTCGCCAGCAGGGAGCAACCTCGCCTTACCATTCCGCTATAGTGCGCATCCGCCGGGCGAGCTACCGCTCCATAGACCGACAAACATCACGAGACCCGCAATGGCAACGGCCGAACACAACCTAGACGACCCGCGCGATGACCTACCCCCAGCGGACACCGAGCCAGTCGACGACGACACCCTCTGGTTGCATAATGAGGCACCGATCCTTCGGGGATTGCAGGTTTTTTCCGGCGTTTCGATCAGTTCCGGGCTTCCGGTATGGCACACCTGCGGTGTAGTTGACCGGAACACGGTTCCGGTCGGACCCGCGTTTTCCGGATCCGATGGTCCATGGAATCCGAAAACGCGTTTGGACGGCGGTCCCCCTTTGGTACGATGCGGTTCTTCGACAAACTGATCGCAAAGGAGACCGCCGCGACGAAGCGTGGCAAGGCCGGCGTCCGGGG
>JAJDTI010000068.1 GCA_022827245.1 Pseudomonadales bacterium
TGGCGGACCTCGGAACCGGGGCCCTGATCGTCCCCCGGCAGGCCACGCCGGTTCAAGTCGGTGACTGCGCCGGAGTCACAGTTTTGCATCACGAATCAGTGATTTGCGTGGAACACGCACAGGCTTCTTGGGACAGCAGTGGTCAGGCATCGAGGTCCGGAATGAGTTGGCTCTCAAGCCGCGAGATCGTGTCCTTGAGCTTCAGCTTGCGCTTCTTCATGCGGCGGACCTTCATGCGGTCGGGGTGGCCGGTCTGTTCCAGGTAGTCGATCACCTCGTCGAGGTCGCGGTGCTCGATGCGCAATTCTTCGAGCCACCGAGTGACTTCCTCGCGTTCTCTGTCGTCGTCTGTCGCCAAGGCGGCGCTCTCGCGTCAAGAAGGGTCCACGCCTCGCATCCCGCCGTGTTGCCGGTGGCGATGGCCATGTCGCATCATAGGCGGGTAGCCGTCATACGCAACCTCGTGGCCGATCCCCCCGCATTGCGCTCGGACGTGAAGAGCTTCCTCGCCGAGGCCCGCCGCAGTGCGCCGCCAGCCGTCGGATTCGGCAAGAATCAGCGCATCCTGTTCGCCCTCGACGCGACGGCCAGCCGCGAGCCCACCTGGGACCTGGCGACCCATCTCCACGCCGAACTGTTCGAGGCGGCCGCGGACAGCATGCCAGCCGCCACGGTGCAGCTGGCCTACTACCGCGGATTCAAGGAGTTCCACGTCTCCCCCTGGTTCGCCTCGGCCCCGCAACTGCTGCGCGAGATGACCGGCGTGCGCTGCCACGGCGGGCTGACGCAGATCGCGCGCGTCTTGCGCCACGCCCTGGCCGAGGCCAAGACGGAACCGATCAAGGCGGCGGTGTTCGTCGGCGACGCCTGCGAGGAACCACACGCCACAGTGCTCGCCGAAGCGGGCAAGCTCGCCCTGTTCAACCTGCCGTTTTTCGTCTTCCACGAGGGGTTCGACCGCCAAGCCGGCGAGACCTTCCGCGCCATCGCACGGATCACCGGTGGCGCATATGCGCCGTTCGCCCCGGGCAGCGCCGGCGAGTTGCGCGCCTTGTTCGGTGCCGTCGCACGCTACGCCGCCCACGGCCGGCGCGGTCTCGCCGAACTCGGCAACACCGCCGCACGCGGACTGCTGGCGCAACTACCACCGTGATGCTCCTCCTTGCCGCCATCGTCGGCGTGGCGGCGTTCGTCTTCCTTTGGCGCGCCGCCGGCGGCGCCCGGCGCTCGCAGAGGTTCCGACAACTTGCCGTAGCCGCGGCGGTCGTGCTGGTCACCGTACTTCTGCTACTCACCGCAACCGGCCGGCTGCATTGGCTGGCCGCGCTCGCCGCCGGCGCATTGCCGTTCCTGCGCGGACTCGCAGGCTTGGTCGCCGGGCCTTTGATCGGCAATTTCCTACGCAACCGGCTGTTCGCGCGTGGCGGCGCGCCGCCCGGCGTGGCTCCCGGTCCGGACCCCGGTCCACCACCCAAGGACTCCACGGTCGCAACACGGGAACTGCGCATGACGCTCGATCACGAAACCGGCGCCATGGACGGCGAAGTCCTGACCGGAGGATCGGCGGGGCGACGGCTGTCAGGCTTGGATCTGCAAGGCTTGAGGACGGTATTCGGCGAACTCTCCCAGGAAGACTCGCGCCAACTGCTAAGCGCTTATCTGGACAGGCGTTTTCCCGGCTGGGCAGACGACGCCACGGACGCGGACGCCGGCAGTCGGGCGTCCACCGGAACCTCCAGCCAGATGGACGCCGAACAAGCACTCGCGGTCCTCGGCCTCGACGCCGGCGCGTCGAAGAGCGACATCATCGAGGCGCATCGGCGGCTGATGCAGAAACTGCATCCCGACCGGGGCGGCACGGACTACCTCGCCGCGACCCTCAATCTCGCGAAGAAGGTGCTGATCAACGGCAAATGAAACTGGACACGCTTCGATAGGGCGTCCGGGAGCATCGATGGCCGGGGCAGCGGGCTGCGGCCCCGTACGACCGGAACATCGTTGCGTGCATGCTCGGTTCGCTGTCGGGATCGAGAGTAACGTCAACGTATTTGCGAGACGGAACACTAGCCGGCTAGCCCGGAGACTGCTCTGTGACCCCATCAGCCGCTACGCCGCCCGACTCGGCGAAGCGTCCATCAGGCGACGCGCATCCTGCTCCAGCGCGACAAGCTGCCTGACCCAGTCGTCCATGCGCATGAAATCCTCGTCATCGATCCCGAATGCCCGAGCAACTTCCTTCAACAGGCACTCTTCTTCGATCTCGAAGGCACCGTCGACGTACGACAGCCGCAGCAAGTTCAAAATCGCAATCGTCTGCGCCCGTCGCGTGTCGAAGATCGCGCCGATCCCGTCGAGTTCGAGATAGTCCGAGTCGACGTCGGGCTTGAGCGCCATTTCGCGCTTGAAGTCCACCAGCATGTCCTCCTCGCTGGGATCGAGCAGGCCGTCGGAGACCACGACATTGTGCGCAAGTCCCAGCAGCGCGTCGCGTTGCGTCTCGGTAAGCGACTTGAGCCACACGGCGAGTTTCCGAAGCTACGGGATCAGGGAATCCGCGAAGCTCGCGACCATGATGAGGACCGCCAGCCAGCCCACCCCGATGAACAGCTTGGCGATCAGCCCCTGCTCGAAAAAGTCCTCGATGAGGTACCACATGTTCCCTGTCTTCCCAGTCCGAACCGACGTGGGCGGCGAGCCTAACACACCCGCCGGGAGTGGGTTCGAAGACGCCAAACGGTACGTCCCAAACCGGCTTGGTGGGCACGCCATCCGGCCAGCGGCGTGTGCTATGCTAGCAACGACGTAAATGCCGTACTCGAACAACCTTTTTTGTTTAGCTGCGGGGCAGGATCCACGCTTAGTGCGGCGACAACCGACTAACGGAGAAGTCCAATGCGTAGAAAACCAACCCTGATCGCGCCGGCCGCCGTGCTGGCGGTATTCGTTGCGGCTTCGTCCAGCGCCCAGGACGAGGACGAGCCCCAGGTCGCCCAGGCGACCGGCGAAGTCGAGGAAGTGATCGTCGTCGGCTCCCGGCGCCGGGACCGGTCGGCGGCCGACTCCCCCGTGCCGGTGGACGTGGTCCAAGCGGACGACTTTCTCGCGCACGGCGCTTCGAACCTGGACGACTTGGTCGCGAGCCTCGTGCCGTCGTACAACGTCAGCCAGGAGCCGATCAGCGACGCCGCGACCTTCATTCGCCCCGCCACCTTGCGCGGCATGGCACCGGACGCAACCCTGGTGCTCGTCAACGGCAAGCGGCGCCACCGAGCGGCCGTGATCGCCTTGCTCGGCTCCGGCATTTCCGGCGGTTCCCAGGGCCCGGACATCTCCGCCATCCCCGCGATCGCGCTCGACCGACTCGAAGTGCTGCGCGACGGCGCGTCGGCGCAGTACGGATCCGACGCCATCGCCGGCATCATGAACTTCGTACTCAAGGAAGATCGCGACGGCGCATCGCTCGACGCCAAGTGGGGTACCCACTACGAGGGCGACGGCGATGCCGTGACGGTGTCCGGGAACGTGGGACTGCCGCTGTCCGACTACGGTTTCGCCAACTTGAGCTTCGAGTGGAAGGAGTCCGACCCCACCAGCCGGAGCCGGCAGCGCGCGGACGCCCAAGGGCTCATCAATGCCGGAAACACGAACGTCCGCGAGCCCGCGGCGCAGATCTGGGGCGCGCCCGAGTACTCCGACGACTTCAAGCTGTTCGGCAACTTCGGCGTCGACCTCGGCGGCGGGGCCGAAGCCTACGCGTTCGGCAACTGGGCGGAACGGCAAGTCGAGGGCGGATTCTACTTCCGGAACCCCCATACCCGCGGCGGCGTTTTCCGCGGCCCGGTTGTCGATGGCACGTCGACCGTGAAGGTCGCCGACCTCGACCCATCGGACAACATGCCGGGCGAGATCAACAACTGCCCGGTCATCCGGATCGAGGGCAATAGCCCGAACTCGTCGGACCTCAACGCAGTGGCCAGGGAGCCGGGGTGCTACTCGCTGATCGAGAAGTTCCCGGGCGGCTTCACCCCGCAGTTCGGCGCGTTCATCCACGACCTGTCCATCGCCGGCGGCGTGCGCGGCGAGCACGACTCCGGCTGGTACTACGACTTGAGCGTCACAACCGGGCGCAGCAATGCCCAGTTCTACATCTACAACACCATCAATCCGCAACTCCTGGGAGCACGCAACGACATCCCCGTGTACTACAACGCGGGCGCCTACACGGAAACCGACCGCGTCGTGAACTTCGACCTGTCGAGACCCGTCGACATGGACCTCTACGGGCCGGTGAACGTGGCTCTCGGGCTGGAGTACCGCGACGAGACCTTCAAGATCGAAAACGGCGATCCGAACTCGTTCTACATCGACACGGAATTCAACCTCGCCGAGCAGGGCTTCGGAATCGGTTCCAACGGCTTCCCCGGCTTCCAACCCGGCGATGCGGGCGAGAACAGCGTGCGCGCCATGGCGGGCTACGTCGACCTCGAGTCCAACGTCAGCGATCGGCTGCTGATCGGCGCCGCGCTGCGGTTCGAGCGCTACGACGAATTCGGCAACACCCTCGACGGCAAGTTCGCGGCCCGCGTGCAGGTCGCCGACGACTTCGCGTTGCGCGGTGCTGTCAGCACCGGCTTCCGGGTGCCGACCGCCGGACAGGCCAACCTGCGCAACGTCACGACGGAGTTCAACATGGGCTTCCTCGCCGACATCGCGACCTTGCCGCCAACGAACCCGGTCGCCGTGCAGAAAGGCGCGCTGCCGCTGACGCCGGAGACATCCGTGAACCTCACCTTGGGGGCGGTGTTCACGGTCGGCCCGCTCGATGTCACGGTGGACTACTACAACATCGAGATCGAAGACCGCATCGCGTTCACCAGCCGGTTCAACCTCACCGAAAGCGACATCGCGAGTCTGCTCTCCGCCGGGGTAACCGACGCGAGCAGCTTCACCTCGGTACGGTACCTGTCCAACCAGCAGACCGTGCAGACCTCCGGCATCGACGTGGTCGCCACATGGCCATTCGAGCTCGGCAACGGTTCGTCGAACATCACGTTCGTCGGCAACTGGTCCGACGTGGAACTCACCAAGTACAGCTCCCAGTACACTAGCGAGAACCGACGACTGCAGATCGAACAAGGCCGTCCGGACTCCCGCTACGTTGTAACGTGGACGCACCTCGTCGGAGACTGGCGCCTGATGGCCCGGACCCGGTACTACGGCGAGTACTACGACGCCCCGACCAACGATGGCAGCGTCGCGTTCTACCCCGAGCGGGACTGGGTCTTCGACGCCGAGGTCTCCGTCCAGGCGACGCCGTCACTGATGCTGCTCCTGGGTGTCCAGAACCTCACCAACAACTACCCGTCGGAAAACCCCCACGGTGAAGTCGCCGGTCTCATCTATCCCGAGACCTCGCCTTTCGGCTTCAACGGCGGATTCCACTACCTGCGGGCCCGTTGGGACATGTAGACAGCCTTGGTCGGGGCGGCGGGCGCGGCAAGCGCGGCCTGCCGCGACTGCGGCAGCCGACGCCCCGACCAAGTACCAAGCGCCAATTGGTCGGGCGGTGCCGCCATGCCTCGGCAGTCGTCGGAGTATTCCTGTTCGGCGTTCCGGCTGCGCTTGCCAACGGACCGGTCGAGGGCGAGCGCGGAATCGACTACCGGCACGGCTACGCATTTCTGACCGAGCCCAAGTACCCCGCGGATTTCCAACACTTCGACTACGTCAACCCGGATGCCCCCAAGGGCGGTACGCTGCGCCGCCACGGCACCGGGAGCTGGGACTCCTTCAACCCGGCCGCCTTGCGCGCCGCCCAGGTCGTCGCGGGCTTGAGCACCTCCGCACCGCACGCGAATTTCCTCTACGACTCCTTGCTCACCGAAGCGGCCGATGAGCCGTCCGCCTGGTACGGTCGCCTGGCCGAAGGGATCGCCGTGGCGCCGGACGGTGCCTGGATCGCCTTCAAGATCCGCAGCGGCGCCCGCTGGCACGACGGTGTGCCGCTCACCATCGAGGACGTTGCCTACACCTACCGGACCTACCGCGACGACGCGACATCGACCATCAGCACGCCCCTCAAGCCCATCACGGACATCGAGATCCTAGGCCCCCGGGAGATCCTCTTCCGCATTGCGCCCGAGGCCCACGGCGATGCGCTGCTGCCGATCCGCGTCGGCCAGGTGCCGATCCTCCCCAAGCACTACTGGGAGACGCGCGACATCACCAAGACGACCGTCGAGCCGCCGCTCGGTTCCGGGCCGTATCGCATCAAGGACTTCCGCGTCGGCCGCTGGATTCGCTGGGAGCGCGTGTCCGACTACTGGGGCCGGGACCTGCCCGTCATGCGCGGCCGGTTCAACTTCGACATCATGAAGTTCGACTACTTCAGCGACGACCGGGTGAAGACGGAGGCCGTGAAGGGCGATGTGATCGATTTCCACGTCGAGAACGTACCGTCCTACTGGGAGAACGACTACGACTTCCCGCCGTTCCGGGCGGGCGTGTTCAAGCGCGAGTGGCTACCGGTGAAGCAGCCCTGGGGACTCTGGTGGCCCGTGTTCTGGAACCTCGACCAGCCCCGATTCCAGGACATCCGCGTGCGCGAGGCGCTCTACATGCTCTACGACTTCCCCTACATCAACCGCGTGATCCTGTTCGGCTTCTACGACCACGGTCACAGCTTCTTCCACAACTCGACGATGGGCCAGTCGGGACTCCCGTCCGAGGACGAACTCGAACTTCTCGAACCCTTCCGCGACCAGTTGCCGGAGCGCCTGTTCACGCAGCCGTTCCAGGCGCCGCCGTCGACCGGGTTCGGCTACAACCGGGACAACATCGAGCGCGCGGTCGCCCTGTTCCGCGAGGCCGGCTGGGCGATCGACGACGGCGTGATGCGCAACGTCGAGACCGGCGAACCCTTCACCGTCGACTTCGTCTTCGTCGCCGCCACGACCCTGCGCGCGTACATGCCATACATCCAGGCCCTGAACCGCGTCGGCATCGAGACCACCGGCCGCGCGCCAGAGACCTCCAACTGGCTGTACCGCATGCGCACGGGCGCGTTCGACTCCGGCGTGCAGAACTACGTGCCGGCCAACACGCCTGGCTTCGAACTCGAGTCCCGTTTCGGCAGCGCGGCCGCGGACGCGGACTACAGCCTGAACTGGCCGAACATCCGCGACCCCGTCCTCGACGCACTCATCCTGAAGGTGCAGGCCGCGGACAACGCGCGCGACTTCTACGCGGCCACGCGCGCATTCGACCGCGTGCTGCTGTGGCGCTTCTACTTCGTCCCCGGCATGGCGCAGCCCGGCTTCCGCCTCGTCTACTGGGACAAGTTCGGCATCCCGGAGAGCGGCCCGCTGCTGCACCCCCAGCACATCGAGAACTGGTGGTGGGACGACGCGAAGGCGCGCCACGTCGCCGACGGGATCGCACGACTCGGGGACTGACTCCGGGACTCTGGAATCGACTCTGGAAAGAAGATGGGCCGCTACATCCTCCGCCGCATCGCACTGATCGTGCCCACCCTCCTCGGCATCATCCTCGTCAACTTCGTCATCGTGCAGTTCGCCCCGGGCGGGCCCATCGAGCAGATCATCGCGAGCGTCACGGCCGGACAGATGTCGGCCACCGCGGGCATCAGCGGCGGGGGCGACACGGCGGCCCTGCAGAGCACCGCCATGGAGAGTACGGCGGCCAGCTACGGCCTCGATCCCGAACTGCTCAAGGACCTCGAGCGCCAGTTCGGTTTCGACCGTCCGGCCCACGAGCGCTTCCTCACGATGGTCTGGAACTACATACGGTTCGACTTCGGCACGAGCTACTTCCAGGACCGCCCGGTGGTGGATCTCGTGATCGAGCGCCTGCCGGTCTCGATCTCGCTGGGGCTCTGGTCGCTGCTCCTGATCTACGGCATCTCCATCCCGCTCGGCATCGCCAAGGCGGTGCGCGACGGCTCGCGGTTCGACATCTGGACGAGCACCGTCATCTTCGTCGGCTACGCGGTGCCGGGGTTCCTGTTCGCGATCCTCCTCATCGTCGTCTTCGCCGGGGGCAACTACTTCGACATCTTCCCCCTGCGGGGGCTCGTCTCGGACAACTGGAGCGAGCTCTCCTGGCCGGACCGCATCGCGGACTACTTCTGGCACCTGACGCTGCCGATCATCTCGCTCACCATCGGCGGGTTCGCGACGCTCACGATGCTGACCAAGAACTCCTTCCTCGAGGAGATCGGCAAGCAGTTCGTGCTGACGGCGCGGGCCAAGGGCCTCGCGGAGAACCGCGTCCTCTACGGGCACATCTTCCGCAACGCCATGCTGATCGTCATCGCCGGGTTTCCGGCCGCCTTCGTAGGCATCCTCTTCACCGGATCGCTCCTGATCGAGGTGATCTTCTCCCTCGACGGCATCGGGCTCCTCTCCTACGAGGCGGTGGTGAAACGCGACTTCCCGATCCTCTTCGCGACGGTGTTCGTGTTCAGCCTGATCGCGCTCGTCATGCACCTGGTGGGCGACCTGACCTACGTGCTGGTCGATCCCCGCATCGACTTCGAGACCCGCGAATGAGCCCGCTCGGACGACGCCGCTGGGCCAACTTCAAGGGCAACCGCCGCGGTTGGTACTCCCTGTGGGTGTTCGCGGTGCTGTTCGGGCTGTCGCTCATCGCCGAAGTGATCGCGAACGACAAGCCCATCGTCCTCTACCTGGACGGGGCGCTGCACTTTCCCGCCTTCACGTACGTGAGCGAGGTCGAGCTCGGGGGCACGCTGCCGATCGAGGCGGACTACACCGACCCCTTCGTCCAGGACCTGATCGAGCGGCTCGGCGGCTGGTCCATCGACCCGCCCATCCCCTACAGCTACGACACGATCGATCTCTATATCGAGTCCGGGGCGCCGGCGCCCCCGTCGGCGCGCCACTGGCTCGGTACGGACGACGGAGCGAAGGACGTCCTTGCGCGCCTCATCTACGGGTTCCGCCTGTCGGTCTCCTTCGGCATCGCCCTGACCTTCTTCGCCTCGATCATCGGCGTCACCATCGGCGCGGTGCAGGGGTACTTCGGCGGCGCCATCGACCTCGCCGGGCAGCGGGTCGTGGAGATCTGGGCCGGCCTCCCGATCCTGCTCGTGCTCATCATCCTCGCGAGCATCTTCGAGCCCCACGTCTTCCTGCTGCTCGCCATCCTGATCGCCTTCAGCTGGATGACGCTCGTCTCGGTCGTCCGGGCCGAGTTCCTGCGCGCCCGCAACTTCGACTACGTGCGCGCCGCGCGCAGCCTCGGCGTATCGAATTTCACGATCATGCGCCGCCACGTGCTGCCGAACGCCACCGTCGCGGCCCTCACCTTCCTGCCGTTCATCCTGTGCGGAGCGGTCACGACGCTCACCGCCCTGGACTTCCTGGGGTTCGGCCTGCCCGTCGGTTCGCCCTCCCTCGGGGAGTTGCTGCAGCAGGGCAAGAGCAATCTGCAGGCGCCCTGGCTCGGGCTCACGGGCTTCTTTACGCTCGCGGTGATGCTGTGCCTGCTGATCTTCGTCGGCGAAGCGGTGCGGGACGCCTTCGACCCGAGGCGGGCGACGCAGACCACCGAGCCCGTGCCGTTGGCATGAGCCAGCCACCAGATCGTGCCGGTCGCGTCCAGCCGCAGCCAACCGCGATAACATGGCCCAAACACCTGTGTCCAAGAGCGGCCATTTCGTGCTTCCCCCACCTCACCAATGGCAGATAGATGCGAATCGAGCCTGAGATAAGCAGTGTCTCCGTGATCCTGTTGGGCGATTTCAATCCGGCAATCTTCACGCCTGCGTGGTTCGCCTTGCATGACCTTCTGCCCAAAGGCGCGGCAGAAAGCGCCGACCTGAACGTCGCGCACCCGCAGACCACTTCGTTCACTGCGGATTGGCTGCAGCTCAACGTCCTAGTCGATCAGTTCTCTGCTGAAACGAGGCAGGCCCCTCACATTCGACTGTGTGACCTAGTCGTGCGAGTGTTTGGCGAGCACCTGTTTCACACACCCCTACGCGCCCTGGGCATCAATCGCCAAGTCCACTTCAGAGTGCGGGACTCATCCGCTCGCGACCGGATCGGCCGGACCTTGGCGCCTGTCGACGCTTGGGGCGCTTGGGGCGCGGAACTCGGGGAAAGCGGGCGACACGGCGGTATGACATCCGTCACGATGACGCAGGTCAACATCCCGGGGAGGTCACCTGATGATAAGATCAACATCACCGTAGAGCCGTCAAATCGCGTCGGCGTCGACGTCGACGGAGTCTATGCGCGGGTGAACGATCATTACGCGGTCACTCCGACCGAGGGGCGCCCCACCGAGCACTTGATGGATGTCCTGGAGCGCAACTTCGAGTCGTCGTTAAGGCGCGGCGAGAGCCTCATTGATCAGGTCATGTCGCTGGCGTCGATCTGATCCAAGGAACAGCTCATCTTGCAGAATTCGAGATTCAGCGTTGTCCCGGCTACGGTCAGGGATGATCAATCGGCAACTGCCGTGGCCACCGACCTCGAGGACTCCGTTCAACGCGCCTCGAGGGTTGTCGACTTCGCGCTGGCTCACAGCCAACCACAGCAAGGGACCTTCGGCCAGGACATCCAGCGGGCCGGCCCTCCATCGACAGTGTCTCGGTCCCCTGATCACCGGCGGGCCGAGATTGCGAGCATGCCGCTTGTGCCCCCAAGCTTCCGCGCGATGCCGAGCCTCCATGCACTCCAAGAGTGGGAGGGGTACGTCGTCGAGATAAGGGACGATGATTTCACGGCGCGCTTGGTTGACCTGACCGGCGGTGCGGACTACGAGGACGAAGAGGCCGACATCCCACTGTGCGAGGTGTCAGCGGCCGACGCCGAGAAGATCCGCGTCGGCAGCATCTTCCGCTGGGTGATCGGATACGAGCGTGCCGCCGGTCCCGTGAGACGGGTGTCCCAGATCGTGTTTCGAGACCTACCTGCAATCTCCGCGGGCGACCTGTCGGCCAGCATGGCCTGGGCCAGTAGCGTCGAGACGGCCTTCAGGGAGTGACCGGCCCCGCGCAAGCCGACTCTCCGCCCCGTCCAGAACAGTTCGAAATCACGTTACTCGGGCCTGGTTACGGTGAGAGCGTCGTCCTGCACATCGGTGACGGTTCGTGGATCATCGTCGATTCGTGCATCGATACATCCGGGAGGGCCAGGCCGCTCCAGTACTTGGAGAGCATCGGCGTCGACCCGACCGACGCGGTTCGACTCGTGGTCGCCACGCACTGGCACGACGATCACATACGGGGGATGGCCACCGTGGTAGAAGCATGCCGACAGGCAGACTTCTGTTGCGCGGCCGCACTCTGCGACCGCGAGTTCCTGGCCGTGATCGATGCCCTGCACCGGCGACCGTTGACGCGAGACCGCACGGGCGTGCGGGAAATGCACGAGGTTGTCTCGCGTCTGCACGACGCGGGCACGCGACCAACGTTCGCTTCCGCCAACAAGCGCCTTCTCGCGGCCGATGACTGCGAAGTCTGGTCCCTGTCACCCAGCGATTCGTCGTTTCAGACCTTCCTGGCATCCGTCGGCCAATTGTTGCCGACCGCCGGCTCTACGACGACTCGTGTCCCCCACTTGTCCCCAAATGACATCGCCATCGCCTTGTGGGTCCGCGTTGGCGACGCTATCGCATTGCTTGGGTCCGACCTTGAGAGAAAGGGGTGGTTCGAGATCCTTGGCAGTACCGCGCGACCCCACGGTCGGGCCACCGTCTTCAAGGTGCCGCATCACGGCTCTCAAGATGCAGACGTCTCGGACGTTTGGGCGACGATGCTCACGGGTCAGTCGTACGCAGTGCTGACACCTTGGCGGCTCGGCGGCCACCAGCTGCCACGCGACGCCGATGCAAGGCGTATCGCCGGCCGCACGCCGAACGCCTACATCACAGCCAAGTCTCCAAGGCGGGCAAGCAAACGAAGGGATAGAGCCGTAGCGCGGACCCTGAGAGAGTCGGGCATCGTTTTGCGCAGCCTCGCCTTCACCGCCGGGGCGGTACGCTTGCGGACCGCGATCCGACCGCCTCCCTCCTGGTCGGTGGAAACGCTTGGCGGCGCGTGTCGTCTAGACGACATCATTACGTGACGGCGCGGCTAAGGCTTCGGAGGGCACTGCCTCCGGCAGCACGGCGTCGAATCGGCCACACGACCCGCACCGCCTTGCCCAGGGAGACCGGTGTAGGCTCTATCCGCCGGGGTGGTTACTCCCGCCGGGGAGCGCATGTTCTTCCGTATTGAAGGCACTCCGAAGCCCGACGAGAGACTTACGAACTGGTCGATTCACCGCATGTGACGAACGCCACCTGACCGGAGCAACGAGATGACACCGGCCCCCAAGACCGAGCAACCACCGTTCGACACGTCCCTGCTGGGCGTGGCGGTCGCGGCGGCGGAGCACTACGGCCTCGAACGCACGCCGGCGGAGACGTTCGTGCTCTCCGGGCATGCCTTCGCCCTCAACATCCACCCCGACCTCTGCCCGAGCGGACCGTATTGCTGGGACTTCCCGCGCTCCCTCGGCCTGCTCGCCAACCTCGGTCTGGAGATGCGCGAACTGGGCACGTTGCTCCCCACCGCGGATCCGGGCGACAAGCGGCGCCTGGAGGAAAGCGTACGCCAGGAGCTCGAACGCGGCGCCGTGTGCTCGCTGCTCCACCTCGACCACCAGCTCGTCACCGGCTCCGACGCGGAGAGTTTCGTCCTGGCCCGGCCCTGGGGCCCCGAGCCGCCGAGCACTCCGGCACGGCTCACCTTCGGCACCTGGGCCGAATGCCAGAGCGGCCCGCCGGTCGCCTTCTTCCGGCTCGGTCCCTGCACCCCGCGTTCCGCGACGCCCCTCGTGGACGCGGTCGACTTCGCCATCGAGGCATGGCGGCAGCCCGACGGCATGACTGAGGCGCCCTACCGCTTCGGACCCGAGGGCTACGACCTCTGGCTCGCCGCGCTCGGCAACGGGGAGATCGACGAGCACGGCAACTGGTGGAACGCGTCCGTGTGGGGCGAGTGCCGGGCGTTCGCCGGGCGCTACTTCGGGGAGGGGCCGCGCGACGCCGTGCCCGAGTGGCTCGATCTGGCCGAGTCGCGTGCATTGGGCGAGCGTTACTCCGCTGTCGCGGGCCGCTTGCGGGACGTGTCCGACCGAACCCGGTCGAACCGCGCGCGGCACGACCTCGTCGCCGAGGCGCGGGACATCGAGGCGGACTGCATCGAGCGTCTCGAGCGGCTCAGGTCGCGTTAGCCATCGCGTCGGTGCGCCAGGACTTCTTCACGGTCGCGAACGCGCTGAGCGCCGTCAGGCTGCTCGCGACCCCCGCGTGCGCCTGGGCCACGCTCACGCTGTACTGGCCCCTCGCCGCGGGGCTGTTCTGGCTCGCCGTCGTCACCGACCTGCTCGACGGACCCGTGGCGCGACGGCGCGGCGAGGTCTCGCCCCTCGGCGGCCTGGTCGATCACGCGACGGACGCGTTCTTCTGCACCGTCGTCCTGGCCGCGCTTGCCGCCCTCGATCTCGTGCCCGCCGTCCTCCCGCTCCTCGTGGCGGCGGCGTTCCTGCAGTACACGCTGGACAGCAAGGCCCTGGCCGGCAAGGCGCTCCGCACCAGCCGCATCGGCCGCTACAACGGGATCGCGTACTTCGTCCTGGCCGGAATCCCGATCACGCGCAACGCCCTGGGCTGGGAATGGCCTCCCGACGGCCTCGTGCTGGTCCTCGGTTGGCTCCTCGTCGCCAGCACCGGCGTATCGATGCTGGACCGTCTGCGGGCGTTGCTGAAACCGTAACGCCCCGCCCTCAGGGCCGCCCCTACCCCCGATACGCCCCGAACGTCTCCCACGACGTAACCGTCTCCACCGGGTTCCGCGGCGCCACGCCGAAGTTGCCGCGGGGCCGGCCCATCGGGACGAGCGCCTCGATCTCGTACTCGTCCGGGATGCCGCAGACCGCGCGGATGTCGTCCTGGTGCACGCGGAACAGCGTCGTCAGGCAGGTGCCGATGCCGAGGGAACGCGCCGCGAGCATGAAGTTCTGCAGCGCCGGCACGAGGGACGTGTAGTACGTGTGGCCGATGTCCACGGGGCCGTCGTCGTCCATCAACTGGAAGTTCTTGTACTCGGCGTGCCCGAGCAGCATGACCAGCGCCGGCGCCTCGCCCATGTGTTCGGAGAGGTGAATCGCGGAACGCGCCGTGCGCATGCCCCTCTCGCGCTCCTCCTCCGAATCGGGCAGTTCCGCGTCGCGGGTGATGGCCGGCCAGTAGCGGTCCCAGGCCCGTTTGTAGATCTCGCCGATCCGCCGCCGCTTCTCGGCGTCCGTGACCACGAGCCACTGCCAGGGCTGGGAGTTGCCGCCGTTCGGCGCCTGGATGGCGGCGCGCAGGCACTGCAGGATCTCGTCCTCCGTGACCGGCTCGTCGGTGTAACGGCGGATGCTCTTCTGCGTCATCATGCCTTCGATCAAGTCCATGGGTTTCCCTCTCTCAAGTTTTGGCAGCCTGCGCCGCCGGTCAGTCGGAGCGCACGGCGAACCCCTGGTCGATGGCCCGCACTTCGCGGAGCCAGAACCAGAGACCGACAGTGATCAGCGATAGCAGCACCCCGCTCACCACGAACGCGACCTGCACGCTGACCGCCTGGGCGATGTAGCTGATCGGCAGGATCCCGAGCGGCATCAGGCCGTGGGACATCATGTCGATCGACATCACGCGGCCCCGCATCGCCGGGGACACCTGCAGGGTCACGATGGTGCGGTTCATGGACATGTTGACGGCGCTCATGAAGCCGACCGCTCCGACCGCCGCCATCGCCCAGAAGGCGGTATCCGGCGCGCCGCACGCGGCAACCGTGCCGCCCCACAGGAAGCAGGTCAGGAACAGCCAGATCCCCTTGTGGCGCAGCGTGCCCATCTTCGCGAGCAGGAGCGACCCGAGGATCGCCCCGACCCCCATCGCCGTCATCAGGAGCCCCAGGTCGTCCGGACCGCCCTGCATCACGTCGGTGTTGAACGCCGGCATCAGCGTGTTGATCGGCATCCCGAAGAGGAAGGGCACGATCGACAGCAGGATCAGGCCCCCGACGATCGGCGACCGCCGCGCGTAGTCGATGCCGTCGATGACGTCCCGCACCGGGCCGGTCGCGGCCCGCCGGCGGGAGGGCTTGCCGGTGTGGCGCATGAAGAGGACCGTGACCGATGACACGATGTAGAGAACGGAAAGCACGAAGTAGACCAGCCCCACCCCGAAGTGCGACGTCGTGTCGCCACCGGCGAAGACCGCGATCAGGAAGCCGGCCGCGGCGGGACCGAGGATGCGCGACAGGTTCCACGCCCCGGTGCTGAACGCCATCGCGTTGAACATCAGCGGCTCGCCGACGATCTCGGGAATGAACGCCGTGCGGGCCGGCATCGACAGCGCGAGCAGCGTCCCGTTCAGGAACCCGACCCAGATGAAGTCCCAGAAGGTGACGTTGCCGGTCATGACGATGATCGCCATGAACAGCGTCGCCACGCCGTTGAGCGCCTGCCCGTAGAGGATCACCTGGCGCTTGCGGAGCCGGTCCGCCAGCACGCCGCCCACCAGCGCGAAGGCGACCTGCGGAACCATGAAGGAGAGCGTCACCCACGCGAGGTTGAGCGCCGACAGGGTCATCTCGTAGACCAGCCAGCCCTGGGCGACGAGCTGCATGTTCATCGCGAACGCCGAGCCGACCAGCCCGCTCCAGAGCAGCGCGTAGTCGCGGATCTTCAGCGAGGCGAAGATGGACTTGTCGGCCGGGATCAGCCCTTCTTCGGAGGCAGCCGGTTCCGGACCGGGCTCGAGGTCCTCGGCGGTGGGGGGCTGGGAGGAGAGCGCGCGGGACTCGCGTCTCGCTCGAACTATGGACACTTCCGCTCCGGCGGCGCGAAACGGTAAATTTTACCGCAGGCGATATGATGGTCGCGAAGAGATTGGCCGCCGGAACGCCCTCCGACGGCCCCACCGGGAGTGACAGACGATGATGAAGACAGGCGCGTGCCACGGTTTCGAGGTGGAGGTGCGGGACCCCGGCATCGCCTGGATCCGCTTCAACACCCCGGAACGGCTGAACGGCTTCAACCAGGCCATCAAGCGGGACCTCGTGGAGACCGTCCTGCAGGCCCAGATGGACCACCGCGTGCGCGTGCTCGTCATCACGGGCGAGGGCCGGGCGTTCTGCGCCGGCGACGACATCTCCGGACAGGCCAAGGGCATCGGCGGCGAGCCGCTGATGGACCCCATCCCGCACGGGCACGACAACCCCATCGGCACCTACGAGGGTCTGCGCCACCTGTCGCAGACCGTCAACCTCGCGTTGCGCAACTGCGACAAGATCGCGATCGCGGCCGTCAACGGCGTCGCCATCCAGACCGGCATGACCCTCGCGCTCGCCTGCGACTTCCGCATCGCGGCCGAGAGCGCCCGTCTCGGCAGCGCGACGCTCCGCTTCGGCCTGCTCCCGGACGAGGGCGGCCAGTATCTCTGCGTCCAGCTCATGGGCGTGGCGAAGACCATGGACTTCTTCATCCACAAGCGCATCGTGACCGCGCGGGAGGCGCTCGATCTCGGGCTGCTGCACGAGGTGGTCCCCGACGGCGAACTCGAGGACCGGGCGATGGCCCTGGCGACGGACATCGCCAACGGGCCCCAGGTCGCCATCCGCATGCTGAAACGCTCCGTCTACAACGCGGCGGACATGACCTTCGAACAGTCCCTCGACGAGATCGCCGCCAAGACCGCCGTGACCGACCACCACCCGGACGCGCGCGAGGGCGGGCTCTCGTTCCGCGAGAAGCGCGCGCCCGAGTTCAACGCGTGGCTGGAGGAGCCCTCAGCCGGGGGAGCTTCCCCGACCGCTGACGCGTAAGGAAGTGCCCGCGTTCCCGCGTCGGCGGAGGCGTACCTCCATGCAAGTACCGATCGTCCTGACGTCTCGGCGCACGCTCCACAAGGTACCTCTCCCGTGACCCGGCCCACGGACACCAACCTGATCCTGCGCGCCCTCATCGTGCTGGGCCTCGTGGCCTTCGGCGTGTGGCTGACGGCCGACCGCGGCCTGCTCACCCTCGCGCTCGACGCCGACCGGAGCTACATCTCGTGGGTCATCATCGGGCTCTACGCGGTCGCCACCGGCCACTGGCTCTGGCTTTCGCACACGCTGACCGAGGAGCGGAAACGGTTCGCCGCCCTCGAGGGCGAACTGCGTACGGAGCGGCCGGACCTGTCCGGGCTGCGCCAGGGCCTGATCGGGCACTTCCTGCACAACTGGGAAGAGCGCGGCGCGCGTGGCGACGCCGGACCCCTGCTGACGGCGTTCGGCGACGAACTGGCCAACCGGCACGCGCTCGGGCACTTCGCGAGCGACGCCCTGCTCAAACTCGGGCTGCTCGGCACGATCGTCGGTTTCATCCTGATGCTGCTGCCCGTGGGCGATATCGAGGAGTTCGACCCGAGCCTCATGCAGCAACTGCTCTCGGCGATGAGCGGCGGCATGGCGGTGGCCCTCTACACGACGCTCGCCGGTCTCGTCACCAGCACGCTGCTGAAGCTCCAGTACCACATGCTCGACGCCTCGGCGGCGGAACTCGCCACCCGCCTCGCCGTACTGGCCGACGTCTACCTGACGCCCAACGGCGCCGCGCGGGAAGCCCGGGAAGAAGGCTCCGGCGATGCGCCATAGCATCTACGGCCGCTCGGAGTCCCAGGACGCCTTCACGGACCTCCTGTTCAACGCCCTGCTCGGCTTCGCCTTCATGTTCGTCGCCGCCTTCTCGCTGATGGCGGACCCCACCGAGGGCGGCAACGTCGAATCCAAGGCGGAGATTCTCGTCACCGTACGCTGGGCCGACCGCCATCCCGACGATGTCGACACCCTCGTGGAAGGACCCGGCGGCAACCTCGTCTGGTACCGGAACCGCGACACGGGCCTCATGCACCTCGACCGGGACGACCGGGGCCTCTTCCAGGACCGCGTCACCCTGGACGGCAAGGTCGTCTCCAACCCCATCAACCAGGAGACGGTGACCCTGCGCGCGCTCAAGCCGGGGGAGTACGTCGTCAACGTGCTGCACTACCAGGCCAACTACCCGGAGCCGCTGCCGGTGTCCATCAAGGTCGAGAAGCTCAACCCGAAGGTCGAACTGGTCTACTACGGGACGCGCGAACTCACCGGCGTCGGCGACGAGCAGACCGCCGTGCGTTTCACGGTGGGGGCCAACGGCGAGGTGACCGGCACCAACGAGATGCGCAAGAACCTCCTCGTGAAGGTGGCGGGGCGCAAGGCGTGATCGGCGCCCTGGTCGGACTCGCACTGGCGTACGCGGCCCTCGCCGCACTGCTCGCGCACCTCAACCTCCGCACCCGCCTGCCGCGGGCGGTCAAGGCCGGCGCCATCGTCGTGGTGACCGGCCTCTACGTCGGCGCCTGGCAGGCCCACAAGGGGCTCCTCGGCTGGGCCACGCCCGAGTCGCTTCCGGACCAGTTCCGCCTGCACTGGGTGACCGTGGACGAGCCGGACAAGGCCTCGGGCGGCGCGGGGGCGATCTACTTCTGGGTGCGGGAACTCGACGAGGCCGGGCTCGCCCAGGGGGCGCCCCGGGCCTACAGCATCCCGTGGGACGAAGCGACCGCCGAGGAAGCTGCCGAAGCGCTCGCCCGGCTCCAGGAGGGCGAGCCGCTGAACGGGTTCCTGAGCCGCCAGGCCCTCGCGCCCGAAGCCCAGGCGGAGATCGAGGGCGCGGATTACGGGAGCGGGTTCGACTCCGCGATGAGCGGCGATCGCCCGCGCTTCGAGTTCAGCCGGGTACCGCCGCCGGCGCTGCCCGCGAAGGCCATGCCGTAGGGGCGGGGCTCGTCCCCGCCCGTGCCCGATTCGTGCACGATGTCGGCGCGGGACGCCACAAGGGCGTCCCCTACGTTCCCCGTCTCGGGCTTCGCAAGATGCCCGACCGCGTCAGGGATGCGCCTCCGTGACGTGCGTCGGTCCCGCCTTCTTCGCCGCCACCGGGCTGTCGGACGGATCGTCGACCAGGATGAACATCAGCAGTAGCGCCCCTATGGTCGCAAGCCCGAGGATCACGGGCAGGGAAGTCATCAAACGCTTCATTGTCTCCTCTTTGTCTCCTTTTTCGTGAGTGCCGCTGCCTCAAGAAGGCAGCCTCGTGTCGCCGCTCCTACTGGAGCCAGGTCAGCCGCGGGACGTCCTGGTTGCCGAGCGCTACCTCGCGGTCCTCGTGAGCCCGCGCCCGCACGAACGCGTGTATCCGTCCGCTGTCCTCGGGCGCCAGCACGTCGTCGAAGGCGGCCATGCCGTTCGCCGCCAGCGTGCCCTCGAGCACGATCTGGTCGAAGATCGCGTGTATCTCCGGGGTCATCAGGCGCAGGTCCGGGATGGCTCCGCCGGAGCGCCCGAGCACGCCGTGACACACCGCGCAGAAGCTGTTGTAGAGGCGCTCGCCCTGGGCGAGTTCCGCATCGCCCACGTCGGCTAGCTGCTGCTCGGGAATGGACCGGTCGACCGCGGTCGGCGGCGGCAGTTCCTCCGTGCCTCCGAGCGCGAACGTCAGCAGCCGGCCGAGGTTCCCGTGGGTCAGCGACACCGTGTTCGTCTCGCCGGCGAACAGCTCGCCGCCGCCGGTCCCGGTCAGGATCGAGACGTACTGCACGCCGCCGATCTGGTAGGTGACGGGCGGCGCCATCATCGAGACCTGCGCGTTGAACCGCCAGAGCTCCTCGCCCGTCGCCTTGTCACGCGCTATCAGCATCCCCTGCGCATCGCCCTGGAACACCAGCCCGCCGGCGGTCCCGAGCACGCCGCCGTTCCAGTAGTGCGGCAGTTCGACGGTCCACGCGGACTCGCCCGTCAGTGGGTCGAACGCCTTGAGATAGCCCTTCGCGGCTGGCTGGTCCGCGGCGTTCTCGATCAGGAGCTGGGAGATTCGCCCGAACTCGATGCCGAGGTTCCAGGCGCCCGGATTGTGCTTGTAGACGCCGGTCTCCTGCCATTCCTGGGACATGCCGTAGATGAGCGGGTTGTCCTGGGCGGGGATGTAGACCAGGCCGGCCTCCACGTCGACCGACATCGCCTGCCAGTTGTGGGCGCCGATCGGCCCCGGCAGGATCCACTGCGGCTTCTCCGAGTAATCCACTTCCGGGTTCTCCACCGGACGTCCGGTCTCCATGTCCACGTGGGTCGCCCAGGTGATCGTGGCGAAGGGATGCGCGCGCAGCAGGTCGCCGCTGCCGCGGTCGATGACGTAGAAGAAGCCGTTCTTCGGCGCCTGCATGAGGACCTTGCGCATCTCGCCGTCCACTTCCATCTCGGCCAGGGCGATGTCCTGCACGGCGGTGTAATCCCAGTTGTCGCCGGGCGTGGTCTGGTAGTACCAGTTCATGACGCCCGTGTCGGCGTCCACGGCGACGATCGCCGCGAGAAACAGGTTGTCGCCGCCGCCGGGCGAGCGGATCGCGCGGGTCCACGGCGCGCCGTTGCCGACGCCGAGGTAGACCTGGTTGAAGTCCGGGTCGTAGACGATGGAGTTCCAGACCGTCCCACCGCCGCCGATCTCCCACCACTCGCCGCCCTTCCAGGTGTCGGCGGCCAGTTCCATTTCCGGGTGTTCGAACGGGAGCGAGGGATCGCCGGGCACGGTGAAGAACCGCCAGGCCTGCTCGCCGGTCTCGGCGTCGTATGCGGTCACGTAGCCCCGGACGCCGTACTCCGCGCCGCCGTTGCCGATGAAGACCTTGCCGCGCGCCGCCCGGGGCGCGCCGGTGATCGTGTAGGGGCGTTCCCGGTCGATGAGGGTGTCGACTTCCCAGACGAGCGCGCCCGTCGCCGCGTCGAGCGCGATCAGGCGACCGTCCAGGGCGCCGATGTACACCCGTCCCCCGTACACGGCCACGCCGCGGTTCACGACGTCGCAGCACGCCCAGCGCGACCACGCGCGCGGCACCTGCGGGTCGTACGACCAGACTTCTTCGCCCGTGACCGCGTCGAACGCATGGACGCGGCTCCACGTGCTCGCGATGAACATCGTGCCGTCGACGATGATGGGCGTCGCCTCCTGGCCCCGGTTCGTGCCGAGGTCGCGGTACCACTGCAGGCCCAGCTCGCCCACGTTCTCCCGGTTGATGGAGGTCAGCGGCGAGAAACGCTGCTCGTCGTAGGTGCGGCCGTGCGCGAGCCAGTTGCCGGGTTCGCTGTCGGCGTTGACGATGCGCGCGTCGTCGATGAGGCCGATGGTCGGTTCTGGGGCAGCGGGCGCCGCCGGGACCTCGGGCGCCTCCACCGGCGCCGGGGCCGGCTCCGGCGCTTCGCGCCAGTACAGGACGTAGGCCAGGATCGCGACCACGACGACCGCGATGCCGAGGACAAGAGTACGCATGGCAGGAACCCCCTCTTTGCCGCGCGACGATGATACCCGAGCGTGCGCGACCTTCGGTCGCGCCGTCAGTCCACCAGGGCGGAATAGGCGAGGGTCTTCAGCTCCCGCCGGATCGGGTACGACGAGGAGGGGAGCAACTGCGTCATGAACACGACGATCAGTTCCTCCACCGGATCGACCCAGAAGTACGTGCTGGCCGCGCCGCCCCAGGCGAACTCTCCCGGCGAGTCCAGGACGCCCGCGGCGGCGGGATCGATGACCACGGAGAAGCCCAGGCCGAAGCCGATCCCGTCGTAGGGCGTCTCGCTGAACACCGGCTGCCCCATGGCGGCGAGGTCGCAGTTGCCCGGCATGTGGTTGCAGGTCATGTACTCGACGGTCTTGCGGCCGAGCAGGCGCGTGCCCTCCAGTTCGCCCTTGCCGAGCAGCATCCGGGCGAAGCGGTGGTAGTCGTCGATCGTCGAGACCATGCCGCCGCCTCCCGAGAGACGTTCCGGGGCGTTCCGGTAACGGCTCTCCCGCGGATCGTCCTGCAGCCGGTACGCGTCCGGGCCCGTGTACTCGTAGCAGGCGGCGAAGCGCGGCAGCGACGCCTCCGGGACCTGGAACCCGGAGTCGCGCATGCCCAGGGGTTCCGTGATGCGCTCCGCCACGAACACGTCGAGGTCCCGGTCCGAGAGGACCTGCACGAGGTAGCCGCACACGTCGGTCGAGTAGCCGTAGTTCCAGCGGGTGCCGGGGGAGAACTGCAGGGGCAGGTCCGCAAGCGCGTCGATCAGCGCCTGCAGGTCCCCCTCGCCCACCTCCCGGCTCCGGTACAGCGCGTCCACCGGATGGCTGTTCATGAAGCCGTAGGTCAATCCGGACGTGTGCGACAGGAGGTCCTTCACCGTCATCGGACGCTCGGGAGGCACGGTGGTGTACTTCTTGTCGTCCCCGTCTCCGAATACCTCGATGCCCTCCCACGCGGGGATGTACTTCGACACCGGGTCGTCAAGCTGAAAGCGGCCCTCCTCGTAGAGCATCATCAGCGCGACGCTGGTGATGGGCTTGGTCATCGAGTAGATGCGAAAGACCGTGTCCCGCCAGACGGGCAGTTCGCGCTCCACGTCCATGTGGCCGTAGGCGTTGAACCAGACGTCCGGCGTCCCCCGGGAGACCAGGCACGCGAAGCCGGGCAATGCGCCCCGGTCGACGTAGCCCTTCGCATGGACGTGCAGGTTCCGCAGGCGCTCGTCGGACAGGCCTCGGGGCATGGTCGGGGTTTCCTTGGCGTGGCTCGGTGCACGCGATGATAGCTTTCCCCGCGCACACGAAACGGGGGCCAACGCGGGACAGGCGTCTCTGGTAGGCTGCCAGCCGTTGCGGGAAACCCCGCGGAGCGGACCGGAAGGTGTCCGGGCAATGAAGGCCAGTGCCCGTTACGTCAAGATCGTCGAGTGGTCCGACGAGGATCATTGCTATGTCGGCAGTTGCCCGGGTCTCCTCTGGGGCGGCTGCCACGGCGACGATGAGCAGTCCGTTTTCGTGGAACTCTGTCAGGTCGTGGACGAGGCCATCGATCTCCTGTTGGCCGACGGCAAGCCACTGCCGCCCCCGACATCGGGCAGGGACTGGTCCAACCGCTTGCAGGACGTCGCCTGAGCGGTAGCCCCCGATGGCGGTCATCGGCATCGAAGAGATCTTCCTCGACGTGAAGGACCTCGGGAAGGCGGTCGACTTCTACGAGCGCCTGATCGGGATCCCGGTGGTCTCGCGGAACGAGGAGCGGGCCTACCTGCAGTGCGAGCGCAGCCACGTCGTGCTCCAGGTCCAGGGACACTCGGGGCGTCACCGGGGCGGCGGGCCGATGCACTTCTCCTTCAGTGTGACGGAGGACGACTTCGACGCCGTCGCCGACCGCGCGGCCGCGGCGAACATCTTCACCCGCGGACCGATGGGCGAACGGGGCAAAGGGCGCGCGCTCTTCATGATCGACCCGGACGGCAACGAGGCGGAGGTGAACACGCGATACCTGTACGGGGTACCGAAGCGGGGCTGACACCGGCCGGAGCCGTGTCGATCCGACTTCGACCACCGGGGGCGGTTCATACGATTAGATCAACTCGCACCTATTGGCTCGACCGGTGAGGAGATCAGCTCCGAGTGTCCACGGCCCGCAGGCGATCCGCGACCGCTAGCGACTCGAGCCCCTCTTCCCGCATGCCGATGTCCAGCATCGTGAGCCCGGTGGACACCCGCTCCATGTAGCCCCACTGCCAGATCGCCGTGGCGTCGACATCGGTGGCCGCGGCGAGCGTCTCGCACCGCTCGCGCGCCAGGCGCTCGGTGTCGCCGGCCAGCAGTTCCGCGCTGTACTCGCGCATGGGCACGGCGAGATCGCAGGCCTTTTCCGCGTGAAGTCCGTCGGGATCCACGAACTTGAAACGGCCGCCGGGAAGCGACGGCGCGAGCAGCGCGTTCTCCGCGTGGGCGTCCCCGTGGACGAGTACGGCGTCGGCCGGCGTGAAGGCGTCCTCCCGCTCCTCCGCAAACGACAGCGCCCGGTCCCGGGTCGCCCGCTCGCACGGCCGCCCCAACGCGGACCACTTCTCTTCGATGAAGTCCTTGAGCCAGCGCGCCTTCTCGGCTCCGGTCATCAGTCCCTCGGCGTCCGGCAGCGCTGTCCAGGCGTCCTCGAGCGTGCGGCAGAGGGCCGCCAGTTGCGACTCCGTGGTCGGGCTCGCCTCGCGGAGCGGCGCTCCGAGGCGTTCGAGGAGCAACGCGTTGACCGACGGGTCCCAGGCAAGGAGCTTCGCGTAGCCGCGGCCCGCCGCAAGCCGGTAGACCCTGGCTTCGCCGGAGAGGTCGCCATAGGCCGGCAGACCCAGCTTGACGACGGCTCCCCGGCCGTCCGCCAACGTGGCCTCCGCCACCAGGCTCTCCGACCCGCCGCGCAGCACCGCGCCGAACCGTGCGTCCCACCCTTCCTCGAGGTGCGCCATCGAGGTGTCGAGGGCGGCGATCCAGCGCAACCCCGGCTCACCCATCGCCTCGGCACGCATGTGCGTCGCCTCGGGAAGCCGTCGTGCGTAGGACATGCCGCGCACGTTACCTGTATGGTGACGGCGGTCAATCAAGTCTGCGAACATGCGCCCGGAGCGCCGTATCGATGTCTGGCGTCGACCGGCAGCAAACACCGGGGAACCACCATGCCCATCGAACTGCGTCCCGTGAGAGCCGAGGAGTTCGACCAGCTGGGTCAGCTCACGAGCTACGCCTACGGCGGCAACTACGGCGACGGCGCCGAGAACACGGTGACGGCCACCACCCGGCCGGAGTGGACGATGTGCGCGTTCGACGGACCGCGCCTCGTGGCGAGCTACTCCACCATCCCGTTCACGATGCGCGCCAACGGCACCGCGGTGCCGATGGGCGGCGTCTCGGCGGTGGGCACGCTGCCCGAGTACCGTCGCCAGGGCCTGGTCCGGCGCATCACGACGCGGGCGTTCGCGGACATGCGCGAACGCGGGCAGGCGGTGGCGTCGCTCTGGGCCTCGCAGGCCGCCATCTACCAGCGCTACGGATACGCCATGGTCTCCGTGTTGCGCAGCTACCGCGTGGACACGGCGGACATCGGCTTCCACGACGCCGACGCCGGGTCGAGTACCGTCGAGCGCGTGGACGTGGCCTCGGGCTACGACCCGGCAAAGCAGGTCTACATCGCCTTCATCGCCGACCGCACGTGCTATCTGCACCGCGCGCGTCCGCTCTGGCTGAACAACGCCCTCGACGAGGACGATGCCGAGGGCCCGATACACGTCGCCGTCTCGCGCGACGCCGACGGCCGGCCCGACGGCTATGCCATCTACACGCTGCGGACCGGCAAGCGGGACCACGCGAGCCGGAACCAGGAGATCGCGATACGGGACCTCGCGTGGCTCACGCCGGACGCCTACCGGTCCCTGTGGAGCTTCATCGCCCGCCACGACCTCGTCGGCAGCGTGCGCTGGGACACCGCGCCGTCGGACGACCCGGCGGTCGAGTTCTTCATGGAGCCGCGCATGCTGCACACGCGGGACCACGAGGGGTTCTGGCTGCGCGTGGTCGACGCGCCCGCCGCCCTCGCCGGCCGCGGGTGGGATGCGGACGGAGAGATCTCGCTCGGGATCTCCCAGGACACTCTCGCACCGTGGAACGCAGGTAACTGGCGGGTGACGGTCTCGGGCGGTTCCGCCGAGGTCGCGGCTGACAGTGGAAGCCCGGACCTCTCGCTCTCGGTCAAGGCCCTGGCCCTGTTGTACACGGGTCGCCGCTCGGCCCGGGAACTCGCCGCGTGGGGCATGCTCGAGGGCGAACCGTCCGCCCTGCGCCGCGCCGACGCCCTGTTCGCGACGCCGCACGCGCCGCACTGTCCCGATCATTTCTGACGGGCCGCCGTGACCCTCGGCGCAATCGTCATCACCACCGTCGCCCTGTTCGTCGGGCTGGGCGCCCTCTATCTCTCCTGGCGCTTCGTCTCGAGCCTGCCCGCGGACCGGCCGGGAGAACCCCTCGAGGATCAGGTGTCGGAGACGCCGGAACCGGCACCCGAGCCGGAGTCCGAGGCAGGGGAGGCCGACGAGCCGGACGCGCGCCGCCGTACCAGCGCCTCGGAGTGGGTCGCGGGCGCGGCCATCGCCCTCGGCCTGGTCGGACTCGCCCTCTTCATGATCCGCCAGCTCGGCTCCGGCTAAACGCACACGCGCCTACGCGCACCTACGCAAGGAACGCACCACCATGACCGTCATAGACACGCCTCTCGGCAGGATGCGCGGCGCCGAGCACCACGGCGGCCTCGCCTTCCGGGGCATCCGCTACGCCGAGGCGCCCACCGGCGCCGCCCGCTTCCGGCCGCCGGCGCCCGTCAAGTCGTGGCCGGACGTCTACGACGCCACGGAGTTCGGTCCGTCGGCCCCGCAACCGGTCATGTTCGACGAGAACGCCGCGCTCCAGCTCCCGATCGAGCCGACGGACGAGGACTGCCTGTTCCTCAACGTCTACACCCCCGCCGCCGACGACGCCCGGCGCCCCGTGCTCTTCTGGATTCACGGCGGCGGCTACATCGGCGGGTCCGGGCGCGCGTACGACGGCTCGGTCTTCACCCGGGAGCACGACGTCGTGGTGGTGACGGTCAACTACCGCATGGGCGCCCTCGGCTTCCTGCATCTCGGGCACCTCGAGGAAGGGCTCGAGTCGTCGGTCAACAACGGGATCCTGGACCAGGTCTGCGCCCTCGAGTGGACCCGCGACAACATCGCGGCGTTCGGCGGCGACCCCGGCAACGTGCTGGTCTTCGGCGAGTCGGCGGGCGGCACTTCCACCGCGATGCTGCTCGGCTGCCCGCGGGCCGAAGGGCTGTTCCACAAGGCCGTGGTCCACAGTCCGCACGTGGACCTGCTCCCGGTGGGCGACGGGCACGTCGACTTCGCCAACCGCTGCATCGAACGTCTCGGCGGCGACCCGGCCACGAACGGCATGGAGACGCTGCGCGGCGCGAGCACGGACGCCCTGCTGGGTCTCATGCTTCCCGATCCCGAGCGCATACCCCATCCCGCCCTCGGGCTGCGCCGCGACGACAACGTGAGCTTCTCGCCCGCCATCGACGGCAAGCTGATCCCGGCGCCCATCGCGGACACGGTCGCCGCCCGCGGCGCCGGCAACGTGCCGTTCCTGGGCGGCGGCTGCCGCCACGAGGGCACGCTGTTCGCCGACATGATCCTGCCGCCCCAAGTGACCGCGGCGGAGGCCGCCGATCTGCTCCGCGCCGAGGGCTGCGACCCGGACCGCACCCTCGCGGCCTACGAGCGCTTCGCCCCCGGGACGGACGCGCGCCGCAAACTCGCCTACCTGCTCACCGACACGATGTTCCGCAACTCCATGGTCCGCATCCTCGACGCCGCGGCGAACGCGGGCTCCCCGTGCTGGTCCTGGATGTGCACGTGGGAGACGGACATCGGCGACCTGCGCTCCACCCACGCGATCGAACTCATGTTCCTGTGGGGCTGGGGTCACGATCCCGCGATGCCGGCCATGGTGCGGTTCACCGGCAAGGGGGCGCCGCGGGACCTCGGCCCCGCCATGCGCGAGTACTGGGTCAACTTCGCGCGTACCGGCGTCCCGAGCGCCGCGGGAGAACCCGCGTGGACGCCGTACGATACGACCCGCCGGCCCGTGCTGGTGCTCGACGCGGATCGCCGCATGGAGGACGATCTCGACGGCGCGGTGCGGGAACTCTGGTTCGGTCCCTAGACCGGTACGCAGGAGAGCCGGCGCGCGCGCGTTCCGCCGACATTCCCTGTAGTACGATTGAACGTCCACTCCGCCGGGAGCGCCCACGTTGGATCTCGCCTACAGCCCCGAGTACGCGGCCTTCCGCGATGAAGTGCGCGCCTTCCTCGACTCCCATCGGGACCTGGCCCCGCCTCCCATGCAGCGCGGCAAACCCTCGGAGCAGGCGAAGGCGTGGCAGCAACTGCTCATCGAACACGGCTACGCCGCCCGCACGATCCCGAAGGAGTACGGCGGCTACGGCGCCGAGCCGGACATCCTGAAGTCGCACATCATCGCCGAGGAGTTCGGCAAGGCCCGGATCCGTCCGGGCCACGACGGGGACAACCGCCTCGTGCCGACGCTGCTCGAACTCGGCACGGAGGAGCAGAAGCGCACCTACATCCCGCCCACCATCCGCGGCGAGATGACGTGGTGTCAGGGCTACTCCGAGCCCGGCTCCGGGTCGGACCTCGCGTCGCTCTCGACGAAGGCGGAGGTGGACGGCGACGACTTCGTCATCAACGGACAGAAGATCTGGACCTCCGGCGCGCAGTACGCCGACATGATCTTCTGCCTAGTGCGCACCGAGCCGGACGCGCCCAAGCACCAGGGCATCAGCTACCTGCTCTTCCCCATGGACACGCCCGGCATCGAGGTCCGGCCGCTCGTGACCATGACCGGCGAAGCCACCTTCAACGAGACGTTCTTCACCGACGTCCGCGTGCCGACCAGCCAGATCGTCGGCCGGCGGGGCGAGGGCTGGTTCGTCGCCAACGCCACCCTGAAGCACGAGCGCGGCGGTCTCGGGGATCCGAACCAGGCCGAGAGCCGCTTCCACCAGATCGTCGAGATGATGCGGGAGGAGACCCTGGACGGGGAGCCTCTGCTGTCGCAGGCCACGTACCGCGACCGGCTGGTCGCCCTGCAGGGACAGATGCTCGCGATGAAGTTCAACGGCATGCGCGTGCTCACACACAACGTCCGGGACGAAGAGCCCGGCCTGCCGCGCTGGATCGTCAAGCTGAACGGCTGCGAGCTCAACCACCGGATGGCGGAGATGGCCATCGACATCCTGGGCGAGCTGGGCGTGCTGTATCCCTCGAAGGGTTTCGGCGGCCACCGCGACGAAGACGTGCCCTACCTCCGGGACGCCGGGTTCTGGCAGCAGCGGTACATGATGGACCTCGGCCTCATCATCGGCGGCGGCACGGCGCAGATCCAGAAGAACATGATCGGCGAGCGCGCCCTCGGGCTGCCCAAGGAACCGAAGGTCGCCGATCCCCGCTTCGGCGGCGGAGCCGCCTGATGGAGTTCGCGCTCAACGAAGAGCAGCGCATGCTGCAGGAGAGCGTGCGCGGCTATCTCGAGGCGTCGTGCCCGCTGGACCGCGTCCGGGCGGCGGCCGATGCCGGGGACACCCGTCCCGCCGACCTGTGGGAGGGGCTCGTGGACCTCGGTGTCCACGCGATCCTGGTGCCGGAAGAATACGGCGGGGTCGGACTCGGCCACCTCGAAGCCGCCCTGGTGGCGGAGTGCCTCGGCGGCGCCGTCGCGCCCGTACCGTACGTCGGCTCGTCCGTCATGGCCCCGGTGGCCCTGGCCCTCGCCGGCAGCGACGCGCAGAAAGACGCATGGCTGCCCCGGATCGCGCGGGGCGAGACGGTGTTCGGCGTCGGCGTGACCGAACAGATCGGCAGCCGCGAGTCGGGCGGCGTGGCGGCCGCCGGCGGGACGCTCACCGGCAAGGCCATGTTCGTGCTCGACGGCGCCGATGCCGACATGCTGCTGATCGCGGACCGCGACGGGGCGCTGCACATCGCGCGCGCGGCGGACGCGGACGTGAAACGCCTGCCCACAATCGACCGGACCCGTTCCACTTCGGAGGTCTCCCTGGAAGCGACGGCGGCGGAAGTCCTCCCCGGTTCGACCGGCAGCCGCGCAGCCGTGCTCGCGACCATAGACGCCGGGCGCACGATGCTCGCCGCGGACACGCTCGGGGCGGCGCAGAACATGCTGGACCAGGCCATCGCGTACGCGAAGGAGCGGCGCCAGTTCAATAGGGTCATCGGGTCCTTCCAGGCGGTGAAACACCTGTGCGCGGAGATGGCCGCCGCCCTCGAACCGTGCCGCTCCCTCGTCTGGTACGCCGCCCACGCGTCGCGGGCGATTCCCGACGAGGCGAGGCTCATGGCGTGCCACGCCAAGGCGCACCTGTCTGAGGTCGGCCGCTTCGTCGCGCGCACGGCGACGGAGGTGCACGGCGGCATGGGGTTCACGGACCTGCTGGGTCTTCACTATTGGTTCAAGCGGATCGGCCTGGACCGCCAGTTGCTGGGCGCACCCGAGATCGTGCGCGAGGAAGCGGCGACGGTACAGGGCTGGGTCTGAGAGACGCTGAGAGACGCCGCGACACGACACCGACGCGCGACAACAGAATCTATCGCTACGTGCAGGGAGAGGGGCCATGCACCTTGACGCAACCGATACGGGAACCGGCGCCCGGAAGCTGTTTCGCCGACTGCCCAGGGGAATCGCGGGCGTAGCCGCCGTCGGAGCCGTCCTCTGCGCGGCGACCGTCAGCGCGGAGGTGGCCGCCGAGTCGCAGTTCGTCCTGAACACCTTCTCGTTCCTCATCTGGGGGGCGCTGGTGATGTGGATGTGCGCCGGCTTCACGATGCTCGAAGCCGGGTCCGTGCGCACCAAGAACGCGTCGGTGATCTGCCTGAAGAACATCGGCCTGTACTCCATCGCGGGGCTCGCCTACTACCTCATCGGCTACAACCTCATGTACACCGACGTGGGCAGCCTGATCGGCACGGTCCAGTTCCTGTACGGCCCGTCCGACGCGGAACTCTCCCTGCTCTCCGGCGAGGAGGCGGCCGCCGGCGCCGTGGTCGACCAGGGCTACTCCACGATGTCCGACTGGTTCTTCCAGATGGTGTTCGTGGCGACCGCCGCATCCATCGTTTCGGGGACGCTGGCGGAACGCGTCAAGCTCTGGTCGTTCTTCGCGTTCGTCGCGGTCCTGACCGCCATCATCTACCCGATCGTGGGCGCCTGGACCTGGGGCGGCGGCTGGCTGAACGAGATGGGGTTCCAGGACTTCGCCGGCTCGACGATCGTGCACTCCACCGGGGGCTGGGCCGCCCTGGCCGGCGCCATGGTGATCGGGCCGCGGCTCGGCAAGTTCCGCACCGACGGTTCCGTCCGGTCGACGCCGCCCTCCAACGTTCCCGCGGTGACGCTCGGGGTCTTCATCCTGTGGCTCGGCTGGTTCGGGTTCAACGGGGGGTCGCAGCTCGCCCTCGCCGGCGCCGTGGACGCCGTGGCCATGAGCAACGTCCTGGTCAACACGAACCTTGCGGCCGCGGCGGGCGTGATGGCCGCGGTCAGCCTGTCCCGCGCCATCCTCGGCCGGGTCGATCTCCTCGCCGTGCTGAACGGGGCCATCGCCGGGCTCGTGTCGATCACCGCCGGGCCCGACATCGTGGACCACTACTGGGCCGTCGTCATCGGCGCCATCGGCGGCATCGTCTGCACCCTAGGCATGAAGCTGATGGAGTCCCTCAAGCTGGACGACGTGGTCGGGGCGGTGCCGGCGCACCTCTTCGCCGGGGTCTGGGGCACGCTCGCGGTGTGCATCGCGGCGGGCGGGAACTTCGTCACGCAACTCGTCGGCATCCTCTCCATCGGCGTCTTCGTGTTCGCGTTTTCCTTCTTGCTTTGGACGGCGCTGAACAAGATCATGGGCGCCCGCGTATCCCCCAGCGTCGAGGAACTCGGCCAGGATGCGGCCGAACTGGGCATCGAGGCCTACCCGGAGTTCGTCCTGATGCCCGACCAGGAAGGTCTGGAGGACGCGCAATGAGCCGGGCCGCACGCGGGCGCACCGGAGCGAGACGGCAGGGAGACGCGTCATGCAACCCCGGCCGTCGTTGGGCTAACATGTAGGCAGGAGGCACCCATGGAAATCGCTACCGAACGAGACGGTGGAACGCTCTTCCTGACGGTGTCGGGCCGCATCGACGGCCTGAACGCCCATGAGTTTCAGGACTCCGCGACCGGCGCGATCGAAGACGCCGACGGCCACGTCATCCTGGACTTCGAGAACGTTTCCTACATCAGCAGTGCGGGCCTCCGGGCCGTGCTGCTGATCGCCAAGACCGTCCGGGAGCGACACGCGCAATTCGCGGTCTGCTCCCTGACCAAGCTGGTCGACGAGGTCTTTCGGATCAGCGGCTTCGACAACATCGTGCCGATCCACGAGACGCGGGCGGCGGCGGTCGCGGCCGCCGGCCGCTGATCGGACGCGCCGGTCAGGCCGGCGCCAGCCGTCGCGCCTCGCGCGCGATCGTCCGCGCGTTCCACGTGCGCGCCCAGACGCCGACGACCACGTTGGTGCAGGCCATGGCCACGAACACGCCCGTATAGCCGAAGTAACGGCTGCCGAGCAGCGCCAGCGGCACGTAGAAGACGAACAGGCGGAGCACGGAAAGACACAGCGCCGGCAAGGGCTTCGACATGGCGTTGAACGCCCCGTTGGCGACGTTGGTCATGCCGATGAAGCCGATGGTCACCGGGATGATGTACAGGTACGTCGTCGCCGTCGCGACCACCACAGGCTCGTCATTGATGAGCGCGACGAACGTAAAGCCGCCGATCCACATCACGCAGGCCGCGATCGCGCCCCACGCGAGGCAATACCGGTAGCAGATCGCGAGCGCGCCGGTGACCCGGTCGAAGCGGCGCGCACCCCAGTTCTGGCCCACCAGCGGCGCGGTGCTCGACGAGATGCCGATGACCACCATGAACACCACCGCCTCGATGCGCGCCGCGACCCCGAAGCCGGCGACCACGGCGGTACCGAGCCCCGCCAGGAGACGCGTGATCACGGCGGTCGCCAGCGGTTCGATGACGTTCGTCGCCATGGCCGGAATCCCCACGTGCAGGATGACCCGGGTGGAAGCGACGAGCCCCTTCATGGAGCGGCGCAGCATCCGCTCGCGCGCGAACCAGTAGACCGTCAGCAGAAAGGAGACGGAACGCGCCAGCACGAACGCCCACGCGGCGCCTTCCACGCCGAGCGCGGGCACGCCCGCCCAGCCGAAGATCAGGAACGGCCCGAACGCGACCTGGAGCACGGACCCCAGGGTGATGACGTAGCCGGGGAAGACCGGGTCGCCGATGGAGCGCATGAACAGGGTGCCGGCCATGGACAGCCCGAACAGCGGAAACCCGATCGACCACACGCGCACGTACGCCGCGACGAGTTCCAGCACGTCCCCGCGCGCACCGAGCAGGTGAAACAGCGGCCGGGCAAATCCCGCGAGCAGCGCCGCGCAGCCCACCGTGAAGATCAGCAGGAGCAGCAGCCCGTGCGTCGTGAGGATCGCCGCGGCTTCCCGTTCGCCCACGCCCATGGACCGCGCGACCCGCACCGCGCCGCCGAGCGTCAACCCCCGGGTCATGGCGCCGAGGGCCATAACCGCCGGGAACGTGAAGGTCACCGCGGCGAGCGCTTCGGTGCCCACGAGGCCGAGATAGACCGCCTCGATGAACTGCGCGAGCGTCATCGCCAGGAAGCCGAGGATCATGAACCCGGACAGCCGCAGGACGTGCCGCGAGAGGTCCCCCTCCGTGAAGCTCGCCTCGGCGCGCTCAGCCATGAGACAGGCCGTGCAACGGTGCTAAGTTATCGACCGTCCAAAGCCAACCTCGACGGACAGCGTCATGACAGACTCCTCCCGCCCCGTCTTCGCCGTAGGCCACCTGAGCATGCCGGTCGAGGACGTGCACGCCGCCTACGGGTTCTTCGTCAAGCACGGCATGCGCGCGGTCCTCGAGCGGGACTCGTTCGGCATCCTCGAACTGCGGGGCGGCACCCACCTCATTCTCACGAAGTCCGACGACCCGATCGCCGAGGGCCGGCAGGCCCCCTTCGACCTGATGGTGGATGACGTCGACGCCGTGCACGCGGCGTTCGTCGCGGACGGCGTCGAGACCACGGACATCGAACGGGGCAAGATCCACGACTCCTTCGACGTCACGGGACCGTCCGGGTACTCGATTCCGATCCATTCCTCGCACGCGGTGGGCGTCGTCTGACAGCAAAGGTGGGCGATTTCCTGTGGGGCGGCGGGATGCCGCGCCTTATAGTAGCCCCGTGATCGAAGGCGCTCGCGAGTTGCTGCGCACGGTGTACGGATACACCGGGTTCCGGGGCCGGCAGGAAGACGTCGTCCGCACGGTGACGGAAGGCCGCGACGCCTTGGTGCTGATGCCGACGGGCGGCGGGAAGTCCCTCTGCTACCAGTTGCCGGCGCTGCTGCGGGACGGCGTCGGCATCGTGGTGTCGCCGCTCATCGCGCTGATGCAGGACCAGGTCGCGGCGCTGCGCCAGCTCGGCGTGCGCGCGAGCTTCCTGAATTCGGCGCTCGCGCCGCGCGATCAGGCCGAGGTGATCGGCGACCTCACGGCGGGGAAGCTCGACCTCCTGTACCTGGCTCCGGAGCGCCTGCTCCAGGAAGAGACCCTGGAACTGCTCGACACCGTGCGGCTCGCCCTCGTCGCCATCGACGAGGCGCATTGCGTGTCCCAGTGGGGGCACGACTTCCGGCAGGACTACCTGGGACTGCATATCCTCGGCGAGCGCTTCCCCGGCGTGCCACGCGTCGCCCTCACGGCCACGGCCGACGCCCGTACGCGCGAGGAGATCCTCGGGCGGCTGCGGTTGCCCGGCGCGGCCCGTTTCGTGAGCGGGTTCGACCGACCGAACATCCGGTACACCGTGCAGGCGAAGGCCGACGCCGGCCGCCAGCTCGTCGCCTTCCTCGAAGCCCGGCGCGGGCGCGCGGGGATCGTCTACGCGATGACCCGCAGGAAGGTCGAGGACACCGCACGGATGCTCGCCGAGCGGGGGTTCGACGCGCTCCCCTACCACGCGGGACTGCCGCCGGACGTCCGGGCGCGGCACCAGGAGCGCTTCCTCCGGGAAGACGGCGTCGTCATCGTGGCGACGATCGCCTTCGGCATGGGCATCGACAAGCCGGACGTGCGCTTCGTCGCGCACATCGATCTTCCGAAGAGCGTCGAGTCGTACTACCAGGAGACCGGCCGGGCCGGCCGCGACGGCGAACCGGCGGACGCCTGGATGGTGTACGGCCTCCAGGATGTCGTCCGCCTCGCCCAGATGGTCGAGCAGTCGGAAGCCGACGCCGAGCGCAAGCGGATCGAACGGGCGAGGCTCGACGCCCTGCTCGGGTGGTGCGAGATCACCGAGTGCCGGCGCCGCGCCCTGCTCCAGTACTTCGGTGACGACCTGCCGGAAGACTGCGGCAACTGCGACATCTGCCTGGACCCGCCCCGCACCTGGGACGGCACCACCGAGGCCCAGAAACTGCTCTCCTGCGTCTACCGCACGGGCCAGCGCTTCGGCGCCGGACACGTGATCGACGTCCTGCGCGGCAAGGAGACCGAGAAGATCCTCACCCGGCGCCACGACCGGCTGAGCACCTACGGAATCGGCAAGGATCTCCCCGACACGCAGTGGCGTTCGATCGTGCGCCAACTGCTCGTGCAGGGCTACCTCCGCGCCGAGCCCGAGCGCTTCGGCGCCCTCTCCCTCACGCGGAAATCGCGGCCGCTGTTGCGGGGCGAAGAGCGGATCCTGCTGCGCGAAGACGCCTCCCCCAAACGGCCCGCCAAGGTCACGCGGAAGACCGACTACGACCCCGGGCCGGAGGACCTGCCGCTCTGGGAAGCGCTGCGGACCTGCCGCCAGGAACTCGCCGCCGAAGCCGACGTGCCGCCCTATGTCGTCTTCCACGACACGACGCTCCGCGAAATGGTGCGCGTGAAGCCCGCGTCGGCCCAGGAACTGCTGGCCCTGCACGGTGTCGGAGAGGCCAAGCTGGAGCGTTACGGGGCAGCCTTTCTCGACGTGCTTGACGCGCACCGGCCGGCAGGTTCTGAGGAAGGCGCTACGCTGACGTAGGGGAGGGGCCCCTACTACCGCCCGCCGCCGCAGAGGCGCTCGCACGGCACGCCGTCGCCGTCCCCGTCAAGGCGCGTCAGTCCGCATTGCGCGAGGAAGAACCGCGCTTCCTCGCACGAGGACATCTCGCGACAGTACGTCTTGGTGCCGCAGGTCGGGGGCACGGACGTGCCGACGGCGACCGTCGGGGCGCTCGCCCCCGTACCGCTCGCGACGCGCGCCCCGCGACGCCACTCCCACGGGGGCACACGGCCGGCCTCCGGAAGCGACCACAGTCCCCGGCGTCCCTCTTGCGCTGCCCGTTCGTCTTCCAGCAACCACGCGTCCGAGGAGTACCGCCGGTAGACCCAGGCATGGCCTTCCCGCACCATCTCCCGGTTGATGTCGCGGTCTCCCACGTACAGCCGCGCCAAGGTCCGCCCGTAACGGTCCTCTCCCTGCGACGCCACCCGCACCTGCCTGCGGAACACCTTGTCCGCCAACGCCTGCCTGGCCCGGCTGCCCCAGGGCTGGCCCCGCTCCGGCGTGTCGATCTCCGTGAGCCGCACCTTGATCTGGGTTCGCCGCACCGGGTCGAGGACGGTCACCGTGTCTCCATCGGCGACCCCCACCACGACCGCGTCCAGGCAGAACACCGAGTCACAGGGGTCCGCCTGTCCCGCCGGGGCCACGAGTGCGAGAAGGAGTAACGAGACCCTCCCGAACGCGGACCGATGCATTGGCCGGTCTCCTACACGGAGGTCGGCAACTATCCTACAGTCCGATCGTGGATGAGTGCATCAGGGTCACGCTAACGTGCACGACCGAGCTCGTTCCTCACGGCCCAGCGCGCCCTGCGCACGCTGGCCTCCTGGTGGGCTCCGCGCGCGTCCGTAAGCGAGAGCCCGGACTGACGTTCCGCGAGCTGCTGCAGCTCCCAGTTGCGCCGGTACTGGCCGACGGGGAAACGGGGCGCACCGAACGGGTGCCGCTTCACCGACGCGTGCACCACCCAGTTCGGGTTGAAGTCGGGCAGGAAACGTCCGAGCTGTTCCATGGCGAGGGCGAGCACGGTGTCGTCGGAGGCCTCCACCAGCGGCTCCGCCGCGCGGCCCCATCCGAACAGAGCGACCGCCGACCGCCCGCTCGGCGTCGAACCCGCGTGGTCGAGCCCTACCGCGAACGGCCGGTCCGGGTCCGTGTCGAGATAGTTGGCGAAGCCGCCTTGTACCGCGCGGTCCAGGAAGAACACGGGCACGATCGCCGCGCCATGGCGCGAACTCTCCAGGTTCGCCTTCAGTTCTCCGAGTGCGCCGGGAACGACGCGCGCCGCGGCCTGCCCGGGCAGGGCCAGCAAGACGTGGTCCGCTCGCCGTTCCGAGCCGTCCTCGAGCCGGGCCCCGACCACGCGCCCGCGCTCCTCGAGCAGCGTCTCCACCCGCGCTCCGTATTCGACCGGAAGCCGATCGGCCAGCGCCTCCACCAGGGAGTAGGTCCCGCCGGGAATCGAGAACGTCCGCGTCTGCATGTTGGCCAGCCGTACATAGTGCAGGAGCGAGACCAGTTCCGGCTCGGCCTGCGCGAGGCCGCGGCAGGTCGGCCGCACGACCGTGTCGACGAACGTCCGATCCAGGTGCGCGACCGCATCCGACAGCAGCCGGTCGTCCATGGCCGGCACGTCCGCCCGCAGCTCGTGGGACGGGAAACGCTTCCCGGGACCGAGGTAGCGCATCCCGAAGTACAGGGCGCTCAACTTCCCGCCGACGCTCAGCAGCCGCCGCAGGTCCGTCGCCCGCCTCGCGTCGAACAAATCCTCCGCATGGACCATCCGCTGACCGTGCCCTACCCGCTGGAACCGGTCCCCGAACCCGAGTTCCGTCAGGAGGTCCGTCACGTCCCGGTAACAGCGGTGGTAGTACTGCGCGCCCACGGGGACGCGGTCTCCCTCGTGCTCGACGCAGGCGACCCGCCCTCCGGGAACCTGGGCCGCCTCGAGCACCTCCACGTCATGACCGGCCTCGCGTGCCCACCAGGCCCCGGCAAGTCCGCTGATTCCCGCACCAACCACCAGCAGCTTCTTTCGCCCGTCTCCTGGCCCGGACCGGGCTCCCGCGGGCGCATCGGCGTCCATGGCTCCGCCTCCATCCCAAAGTCGCCCCCACGTTACGCAGGAGCGCGGCCGCGCGCTAGTAGCGGAGTCAGCCGGACCGCATCTGCAGGTCGACGTACACGCCTGGCGCGACGGTCAACCGGGTGTCGTACCGCTTCGCGTCGTCCATGCTGTAGGCGCCCGTGTTGGTGTGGGGAATCTGCTCGCTCAGGTGGTGGACCTCGACCCGGTGCGGCCCGGGCACGGGCCCGACCGTCGCCGGAATCCCGAACGCGCCGTCGCTGTCCCGATGGATGCGGACGCGGGCGATGGGCGAGCGGTCGTCTTCCGGCACGAACGTCACCCAGGCCATGCCCATCGGCTTGCCGTCCAGCGTCACCCGCCCCGAGACGGCCGTCCGCTGCGCGTCCGTGAGGAATCCGCGGCGCCGCAGCCAGCGCAGCAGGAGCCGCGGCCACCGGTTGAGGTCCGGGTCGCCAACGCCCAGCCCGAGCCCGTGTTCCCCGTGCCCGAAGACGTGCAACTCCGCCTCCACGCCCGCGTCGAGCAGCGCCTTGTAGAAGAGCAGGGACTGCTCCGCCGAGACGATCGTGTCCTCGTGGGTGTGGACAATGAAACTCGGCGGCGTGTCGGACGTGACGCGGTCGTCCGCCGGAGTGTACTCGTCCGCCTTGCGGCCCCGCACCGGACCGTTGACCACCGCGTACACGGGCACGAGGAAGTCCGGACGGGAACTCTCCCGCTCCACCGGATCCGGGCTGTCGGGTCGTCCCGGGTCGCAACGCGTGCCGACCGCCGCCACCAGGTGACCGCCCGCGGAGAACCCGAGCATGCCGAGACGATGGGGCGCGACGCCCCAATCCGCCGCGTGCGCCCGCACGTAGCGCACGGCCCGGAGCCCGTCTAGCAGCGACACGTCGGAGTGGTACTTCGGTCCGACCCGATAACGCAGCACGAACGCGGCGATGCCGGCACGGTTGAGCCACCGCGCGACCTGCAGGCCTTCGTGATCCGAGGCCAGGACGCGGTAGCCGCCCCCGGGATTG
>JAJDTI010000049.1 GCA_022827245.1 Pseudomonadales bacterium
TGCGTGCGGGTACCGCGGTTATCCCGCGGCGTGCTGGGCCGCTGCCGGCGGGGCCGCCCCGGCCTGCAGGCGTCGCAGCTCTTCCCAGCCGAAGTAGCCGGTGAAGTTGTCTTCGTCGAAGAAGATCACCGGACCGTCGGCGAGCATGAGGTAGTCGACGTCCTCGAGCGCCTCGGTCTTGTGGTGGATCATCCCGTTCGGCTCGAACAGGAAGTCACCGGCCTCGAGGATGTTGTCGCGCACCTGCAGCGTGCCGCTGATGACGTACACGTACACCGCCCCGATGTGCTTGTGGGACGGGGCTGCGTAGCCCTTCTTCCAGCGGTAGATGCCGGCGTGACGGCCGGTCTCGCCCTGCGACCAGAGCAGTCTCACCCAGGCCATGCCCGGCTCGGTCTCGAGCCAGTCATCGTCCGAGGCCGCGACCACGGTGTCGGAGAGGTTCTCGTCAAACGGAGTAATGTCTTGCGGTAGTGGCATGCGCCTCCCTCCTGTCAGGCATTGCCGCCCGATTGTAGCACCGGGAAAAGCCGCTGGACGGGTGCTTGTCCGAACCCCGCGCGCCCGCCCGGCGGGCGTTTTACTTCGACGCGTGCGGGGCCGCGGCGGCCTGCATGCGACGCAGCTCCTCCCACCCGAAATAGCCGGTGAAGCCGTTCTCGTCGAAACCGATCACGGGTCCGTCGGCGAGCATCAGGTAGTCGACGTCCTCGAGCGCCTCGGTCTTGTGGTGGATCATCCCGTTCGGCTCGAACAGGAAGTCCCCGGCCTCGAGGACGTTGTCGCGCACCTGCAGGCTGCCGCTGATGACATACACGTACACCGCCCCGATGTGCTTGTGGGACGCCGCCGCGTAGCCCTTCTTCCAGCGGTAGATGCCGGCGTGACGGCCGGTTTCGCCCTGCGTCCAGAGCACCCTGATCCAGGCCTTGCCCGGGTCGGTCTCGATCCAGTCGTCGTCCGAGGCCGCGACCACGGTGTCGGTCAGGTTCTCGTCGAACGGAGTGATGTCTTGGGGCAGTGGCATGGCGCCTTCTCCTTTTCGCGTTGCTGGCTGAGTGTGGACCTGCCCGATAGCGTCTGCAACGCATGTACGGCGCTCTCATGGACTGGCGGCGCACGCTCGCGGTACGCTCCGGGCGAGGTTTCCCCAGCCAAGGCGGCGCACCCATTCCTGACACCGGCACCCGGGAGCGGATCGAACTGAATCCGGCTCCCACGAGCGAGCGCGCACGGCCGCGCACCGTGTTCGTGATGAGTTGCGTCCTGTTCGGCGTGCACTTCGCCGAGGCCCTCAGCGTCAACCTGCTGCCGCTGACCCTCTACCTGTTCACGGAGAACGCCTTCTTCATCGGCGTGATCCTCGCCATCAACCCGATCTTCGGCTTCATCGCGCAGCCGATCGTGGGCGTGCTGGCGGACCGGACGTGGACGCGCGTGGGCCGTCGGGCCTTCTACTTCATCATCGCGGCGCCGATCGTGGCGGCGACGGAGATCGCGATGCCGTTCGCCACGACGCTCTGGGTGGTCGTCGTGCTCATCATCGTGATGCAGTTCTTCGTGGACGTCATCTTCGGGGCCTATCACCCGCTGCTCGCCGAGATGGTCCCGCCGGCCCAGCGGAACTTCGTGGCGGGCGTCAACCTGGTCGCGGCTCAGCTCGGGTGGATCGCGGTGCTGTTCATCGGGATGCCGCTGGTGACGTACTACCGCGGGATCCACGGCGAACACCTGTACGGCCTGCCGCTGTACTTCATGGCGGCCGGCGTGATGTTCGTCTTCGTCATGCTCGCCGCGTTCGTGCTGAAGGAGAGACGGCTCGATCCCGTGAAACCGCGCGCGCGGCTGACGCCAAGGCAGTACGTGCGCGACTTCGTGGATCACCCGATGCTGCTGAGACTCGGCTTCGTCAACTTGCTGCGCTCGCTGCAACGCACGGCCATCGCGGGCTTCGTCGCGCTCTACGCGACCAAGATGCTGCTGTTCGATGAGGCGGAGTTCGGGCAGTCCTGGGGCTACATGCCGTTCATCGCCCTCGTCTTCGCCATGCCGGTCGCCGTCGCCATGAGGCGGCTTAACCGCCAGCAGGCGATGATCGTGGGATTCGTGGTGATGCTGGTCTGCTCTGCCGTCGGCTACGTGGCGGACACGCCGGAGATGCTCCTGGTGGCCGCCATCTTCTTCGGGCTCGCCGATGTCATGAACGCCATGGCCCACAAGACGCTCTGCACGGACTACTTCCTGCAGGGCATGATCGGCCAGCAGTCGACGACGATGAACATCTTCTACGGGGTGGGGCGCACGGTGGGGCTGGTCCTGGTCGGCGCGACCATCAACTACGTGTTCGACAACGACTACTCGGTCATCTGGCCGATCGCGGCGATTCTCGCGGTGCTCGGCATCGTGGCGCTGTTCGGCGTGCGGGACGCGCGCCACGAGGAAAGCAAGAGGGAGCGGGCGCCGGCCAGGGCCTGACAGGGGACGCGCCTTTGGTGTCGTGTCACGCCGCGGTGTCCGCGGACGACTCCGGCGGCTATGCTTCCCCGGAACCGGCCCGCACGAGGCGACCTGCCCATTTCCGAGACCCCCGCAGGGGAGCGGATCGAACTGCATCCGCCGCCCACGAGCGAGCGTGCAAGCCCGCGCACGGTCGGTGTCATGAGTTCCGTCCTGTTCGGGGTGCACTTCGTCGAGGCCGTCAGCGTGAACCTGTTGCCGCTGACCCTCTACCTGTTCACCCAGAACGCCTTCTTCATCGGGCTGATTCTCGCCATCAACCCGATCTTCGGCTTCATCGCGCAGCCGATCGTGGGGGTCCTGTCGGACCGCACCTGGACACGCGTGGGCCGCCGCGCCTTCTACTTCCTCCTCGCCGCGCCCATCGTGGCGGTCACCGAGGTGGCCATGCCATTCACGACGGCGCTCTGGCTGGTCGTCGTGCTCGTCGTCGTGATGCAGTTCTTCGCGGACGTGATCATCGGGGCGCACCACCCGCTGCTCGCGGAGATGGTGCCGCCCGAGCAGCGGCCTTTCGTCGCGGGCGTGAACCTCGCCGCCGCACAGCTTGGCTGGATCGTCGTGCTGTTCGTCGGGATGCCGTGGGTGACGCAGTACCGGGAGGGCCAGGGCGACCAGTTCTACGGGCTGCCGCTGTACTTCATGGCGGCCGGCGTGCTGGTGGTGTTCGTCATGCTGGCCGCGCTGGTGCTGAAGGAGCGGCGGCTCGATTCGCTGCAGCCGCGTGCGCGGTTGACTCCGAGGCAGTACGTGCGCGACTTCGTGGATCACCCGATGCTCCTGAGACTCGGTTTCGTCAACATGCTGCGGTCGCTGCAGCGCACGGCGATCGCGGGTTTCGTCGCGCTCTACGCCACGAAGATGCTGCTGTTCGAGGAGGCGGAGTTCGGCCAGTCCTGGGGCTACATGCCGTTCATCGCGCTGATCCTGGCCGTGCCGGTCTCGCTGGTCATGAAGCGGCTCAACCGCCAGCACGCGATCATCCTGTCGTTCGCGGTGATGATCGTCTGCTCGGCGATCGGCTACGTCGCGGACACCCCGTCGATGCTCCTGGTCGCCGCGATCTGCTTCGGGCTCGCCGACGTGCTGATGTACACCGGCCACGCCACCCTCTGCACAGACTACTTCGTCCAGGGGATGATCGGGCAGCAGTCGACGACCATGAACATCTTCTACGGGGTCGGCCGCACGGTCGGTCTCGTCCTGGTCGGCGCGACCATCAACTACGTGTTCGACAACGACTATTCGGTGATCTGGCCGATCTCCGGCCTGCTCGCGGTCGTCGGAATCCTGGTGCTGCTCGGCGTGCGCGACGTGCGCTACGAGGACGAGAAACGGCTGCGGATCGCCGCGGCGGGGGGCTGAGCCATTTCGGACACCGACGCCCGGGAGCGGATCGAACTGCGGCCGCCTCCCACGAGCGAGCGCGCGAGCCCGCGCACGGTCGCACTCATGACCACCTTCTGGTTCGGCGTGCACTTCGCGGAGGCGGTCAGCGTGAACCTGCTGCCGCTGACGCTCTACCTCTTCACGGAGAACGCCTTCTACATCGGGCTCATCCTGGCCATCAATCCGATGTTCGGCTTCGTCGCGCAGCCGATCGTGGGCGTGCTCTCCGACCGTACGTGGACCCGCGTCGGGCGGCGGGCGTTCTATCTCATCGTCGCGGCGCCCATCGTCGCCGTGACGGAGATCGCGATGCCCTTCACGACGGCGCTCTGGCTCGTGGTGGTGCTGGTGATCGTCATGCAGTTCTTCGTGGACGTGATGGCGGCCGCCTATCACCCGATGCTGGCCGAGATGATCCCGCCGCGTCAGCGTTCGATGGTCGCGGGGATCAACAAGTGCGGCGTGGAACTCGCATGGATCATCGTGCTCTTCGTCGGCATGCCCTGGGTGACGCTCTACCGGGAGCAGCAGGGGGGCGACACGTTCTACGGCCTGCCGCTGTATTTCCTCGCGGCGGGCGTCCTGCTGGTGTTCGTGATGCTGGCGGCGTTCTTCCTGAAGGAGAAGCGGCTCGATCCGCTACGGCCGCGCGCCCCCCTGACGCCCAGGCAGTACATCCGCGACTTCGTGGATCAGCCGATGCTGCTGAAGCTCGGCTTCGTCAACCTGCTGCGTTCGCTCCAGCGCACGGCCATCACGGGCTACGTCGCGCTCTATGCAACCAAGATGCTCCTGTTCGAGGAGGGCGAGTTCGGCCAGTCCTGGGGCTACATGCCCTTCATCGCGCTGGTCTTCGCCCTGCCGGTGGCTTTCGCCATGAACCGGCTGAACCGGCAGATGGCGATGATCCTGTCCTTCGTGGTGATGATCGTCTGCTGCGTGGTGGGCTACCTGACCGAGACGCCGGGCATGCTGCTGGTCGCGGCCATCTGCTTCGGGCTCGCCGACATCCTGGTCGACATCGCGCACAAGACCCTCTGCACGGACTTCTACGTGCAGGGGATGATCGGGCAGCAGTCGACCACGATGAACATCTTCTACGGGGTGGGGCGGACCATCGGCCTGGTCATGGTCGGCGCGACCATCAACTACGTGTTCGAGGGCGACTACTCCGTGATCTGGTCGATCTCCGGCGTGCTCTCGATCGTGGGCATCCTGGTCCTCCTCCGGGTGCGGGACGTGCGGCACGAGGATCGGTCGCTGGCGCGGGCGGCGGCGTAACGGGGCTGACCCACGGCCGCGGCGGTCAGGCCCGCAGCGCGAACCCCTCGTATCCCCTGGCGGCCACTTCGTCGCACTTCTCCACGTACGGCGGGTAACCGATGTAGGGCATGAACACCTGCGGCTTGCCCGGAATGTTCACGCCGAGGTACCACGAGTTGCAGGTGGGGTAGAGCGTCTCGCCGGCGACGTCGTTGACGTGCGCGACCCACTCGTCCTGCGCGGGTTCCGTCGCCTCGATCGTCGCGTAGCCCCGCTCGCGCAGGTAGGTCATGCAGTCGGCGATCCAGTCCACGTGCTGCTCGATGGACACGATCATGTTGGTCAGCACGGACGGGCTGCCGGGCCCGGAGATCGTGAAGAGGTTCGGGAAACCCGCGACCCCGAGGCCGAGGTACGTGCGCGGACCGGCGGACCATTTCTCCCGCAGCGTCCGTCCGCCCCGGCCGCGGATATCGATGCGGTGCAGGGTGCCCGTCATGGCGTCGAAGCCGGTGGCGAAGACGATGCAGTCGAGTTCGTAAGGCGTCCCGCCGGTGACGAGCCCGCCGGGGGTGATCGCCTCGATCGGCGCATCGCTGATGTCGACGAGGGCCACGTTGTCGCGGTTGAACGTCTCGTAGTAGCCGGTGTCGAGGCACGGGCGCTTGCAGCCGATCACGTTGTGCGGCGAGAGCAGAACCGCGACCTCCGGGTCATCGACGATGTCGGCGATCTTCTCGCGTACGAACGCGGCCGCGGTGTCGTTCGATTCGGGGTTGATGAGCAGGTCGGCGTAGCCCATCAGGAAGGCGAAGCCGCCGATCCCCCAGCGGTCTTCATAGTCGCTGCGGCGGGCCTCCGCGTCGTCGTCCAACGCCGCCATCTCCCGCATGGTGGCCTGGACCCCCAGGGCTCCGGGCATCTGGCTGTTGCGGGCGCGGATCGCGGGGTAGTCGGCCTTGACCGACCGCTGCACCTCCGGGTCCAGCGGGCCGTTGCGCGCCGGGATGGAGTAGTTCGGCGTGCGCTGGAAGACTGTCAGGTGGCCGGCCTCGCGGGCGATGACGGGAATTGCCTGGATGGCGGACGATCCCGTACCGATGATCCCGACGCGCTTGCCGCTGAAATCCACGCCTTCGTGCGGCCACCGGCCGGTGTGGTGGACCTCGCCTTCGAACGTGTCGATCCCCGGAAAGTCCGGCGTGTTCGCGGACGAGAGACAGCCCGTCGCCATCACGCAGAAACGCGCCTCGACGGTCCTGCCCGTGTCGGTGCGGACGGTCCAGCGGTCCCGGTCCTCGTCGAAGACGGCCTCGGTCACGCGGGCGCCGAACTCGAAGTGCCGCGCGAGGTCGAAGCGCTCGGCGACGTGGTTCGCGTAGCGCAGTATCTCGGGCTGGCCGGCGTAACGCTCTGTCCACTCCCACTCCTGCTGGAGTTCCTCGGAGAACTGGTAGGAATACTCCATGCTCTCGACGTCGCAGCGCGCGCCGGGGTAGCGGTTCCAGTACCAGGTGCCGCCCACGCCGCCGCCGGCCTCGAAGCCCTGCAGGCTGAAGCCGAGCCCGTCCAGGCGGTGCGCCATGTAGAGTCCCGCGAAACCGGCGCCGACGATCACGGCGTCGACGCGCCCGGTGCTGTCTGTCATGTTCCGACCCTCCCGTGGGAGGGCGCATTCTAGGAGTGTTGAGCGTGGGCCGCGAGCTTGGCCACGAACGCCCGGTGTGCCTCCGCTGTCATGGCCTCCTCCAGCGCCACCCGTACCGCCGGCATGTCGTCGGCGAGGAGAGCGTCCACGGCCAGGGCAAGGCCCGGAAACACCTTGCTATGGATGACGCCCCGGTCGTCCGGCGCCAGCGGACGATAGGCGTCCTCGACCAACTCGAACCAGTCGAGGCACTCGTCGACGGTGCGCCAGACGACGTATTCACGCACGCCGTTGCGCCGGTAGGCGTGCAGCTTGTCGTGCAGGTCGTGGGAGGCACTGCTCGCGGCGATCTCGGCCACGAACTCGGGTGCCCCACTGAGGTAGCCGTCGTCGTCGCGACGCGACTGCCCACCCGATTCGATCCGCAGCAGCGCATCCGGCTGTAGCTCGTTGTCCAGGTCCAGGCGGACGGTGGCGTTGTTCGACAGCCGGACGCCGGGCGTGTCGAACGCGTAAAGCGACAACCACGTCATCAATCTCGCATGGGGCTCTGCATGCACGTCTTCCCTGACGGGCGATCCCATGAACACCACTCCCTCGATCAACTCCGCCTTCTTGACGTGTGGAAGGCAGGCGTAGCGGCGCTCGAACTCGCATCGGGTCAACCGGTCTCCGGACTCAAGGATAGGCGCTCGCGTGGGAGTCATGCCGGTCGTGGGCTGGCCGCGGATGAGGCGATCATAACCCGCCGGCTCAAGGCGTTCCGCAATGTGCCGCCGCGCTTGTCCGCTATACTCGCCGTCCCACTGAAGGGAGGCGGGGCATGAACGCGGCGACTTGGGCCGAGGCGGCGACGATTCCGACGGCATACAAGACCATCCGGGAACAGGGGCTCGAGAAGAACCTCGAGGAACTCGAGGCATACGGACTCACCGTCCTGACGCCGGAACAGATCGGCGAGCCGCGGGTCGTCGAGCGGGCGCGCAAGGCCGTGCTGCGCATTGCCGAGGAACGCACGGGTGCGCGTCACGACATCGAGACCGGCGAGCACGGCAAGCTCGAGGCCGACGGCTCGACCGGCTGCCAGTACCTGCTGTTCTCCTTCCTCGAGGAGGATCCGGTGTTCGAGGAGATGATCCAGCACCCGATGACCCTGCCGCTGGTCGAGTACTACCTCGGCGCGCAGTGCGTGCTCTCCTCGCTCACGTGCTTCATCAAGTGGGCCGACGACATCGGGTACGGCCCGAACCTGGGGCTGCACGACGATTCCAGCCTGTACCGGGCGGGTCCCCTGCCGGCGATTCCGCACGTCTTCAACACGAACTGGATCCTCACCGACTACACGCTGGACAACGGCGCGTTCTGCATCGTGCCCGGCTCGCACAAGCTGTGCCGGCACCCGAAGCCAGGCGAAGGCGTCGAGCACGCCGTTCCGGTGGAGGCGCCGGCCGGTTCCGTACTCGTGTTCCACGGCAACGTCTGGCACGGCGCCTTCCCGCGCAAGAACCCCGGGCTGCGGCTCTCCATCAATGCCTACTACTGCGGCCCGCACTACCGCGTGCAGGAGAGCTTCTGGGGCCGCATCACCGACGAGATGCTCGCGCGCAACGGCGACCGTTTCCGGGAGCTCGTCCACTACGACGACCGCTGGGGCTTCCAGGACGCGCGGGGACCGGTGCCCTACCACCAGCGCGGCTGAACGGCGGGCGGCGTGCTCACGTGACGGGTCGAGGCGTCACGGTCGCCATCAGCACGCTGGCGCTGCTCAGCGCGGGAGCCGGTCTGGCCTTGCTCGCGGAGCGAACCTGGCCGTTCGGAAGCTGGTCGATCCTGGCGTTCGCGGCCTGGATCGTCTTTCCGGCCTGGCTGTTTCATGCCACGGCGCCGGCGGCCGTCCCGCGCGCGGGGCTCGGCAAGGCTTTCACCGTACTCGCTCCGCTGGCACTGGTGGGAGGCGTCGGTGCGCTCGGCTACGCCGTCTGGCGGCAGCACGACGCCCCGCTGCCGCTCGCCTTCATCGCCGTGCCGGCCGTCCAGCTCGCGGTGGTGACCCCGTTCCTCCTGTTCACGGGTACCGACAAACGGCAGGCGCGAGGACTTCAGGAACGTTGAGGCCGCGCCGATCCCGCCTGGGCGAGCCGCTCCGTAATGGCGAGGTGCCGGCGAACCTGTTCGGGCGCGATCTCGTCCGGCCGGTCCCCCGCTGCCGCGCGGAGCCGGACCGCGTGGAAGCCGATCGCGGTGAGTGAGACGCCGCCGAGCAGGACCAGCGTCAGGACGCCGATGCCCGGCTGGTCGGCCAGGTCGAACAGGGCCGCCGTGCCCATCCCCGCGGCGAGCAGGAAGAGGCACGAGACAGCCGTCGCGACGCGCGTGTCGTGACGCAGCCGCGCGGCGCGCCGGGAGCCCGCCGAGAGCGCGCGCTTCAGTTCGCCGACCGAGAAGTGGTCCAGGAACCAGCCCGTGTCCTCGTCGAGGCCGCGGTCGTCCGGGGGATCGATGCTGCGACCGGTGATGGGGTCCGTGGCCGCTTCGCCCCGGTTGTGGGAGGCGATGCCTTCGAGCGTGGCGCGGTGGACGCGCTCGTCGATCGGATAGCGTACGGCGATGAAGATCGCGGCGAGCATCATGGTCC
>JAJDTI010000022.1 GCA_022827245.1 Pseudomonadales bacterium
TCGAGCCTGTTCGCGTGCCGCTCCAGGTACCCGACCACGCGCCGCAGGCCCTCCTCGAGCCGTTCGTGCGACTGCGCGAAACAAAGTCGGAAATGGGACTCGTTGCCGGGACCGAAGGCATAGCCCGGCGCGAGTCCGACATCCTCTTCGGCCAGGATGCCCTGCACGAGCGCGAAGCTGTCCCTGAGCCCCGGCACCCGGGGGAACGCGTAGAAGGCGCCTTCCGGCATCCGAAGATCGATGAGCGGATGTCCCGCGAGACAGCGCTCGACGATGCCGCGCCCGCCGCGATACTGCTCGCGGAGCGTGCGGACGGTCTCCTCGCCGTGCTCGAGCGCCGCGATCCCGCCGGTCTGCGCGAACACGGTCGCCCCCGTGTTGAAGCACTCGGAGAGCGCCGTCCAGGCGGTGCAGAGCCGTGGGGGCGCCACCACCCATCCGACGCGCCAGCCCGTCATCGCCCAGGCCTTCGAGAAGCCGTTCACGACCACCAGCGGGTCGTCGTCCCGCGCGACCTGCAGGAAGGACGGCGCGCTTTCCGAATCGAACACCGTCCGGTGATACACCTCGTCCGCGATCAGCAGGATGTCGCGCTCGCGGCAGAACGCCAGCAGCTCCTCCTGCGCGTCGCGGCGCATGACCCAGCCCGTCGGGTTGCAGGGCGAGTTGACGAAGATCGACCGCGTTCCGGGGCGGACCGCATCGACGATCTCCGGGACCGTGAGCTCCCAGCCCTTCCCGGTCTCGCGCTGCCGTACCACGTCCACATCCGCGCCCGTGACCCGATAGGTGATCTCGATGTTCGGCCAATGCGGACTCACGATCAGCGCGCGGTCGCCGCTCGTGACCGCCATCTGCGCCGCGATCGTCACCCCCATCATCGCGGACCCCGGCACGCTGATGCGGTCCGGGTCGATGTCGAGCCCGTACAGGCCGTCGAGATACTTCTTGATGGCGTCGCGCAGGGCCGGCAGGCCGCGGGTGTGGGCGTAGAACGTCTGCCCGTCGTCCAGGGCCTGCTTGGCGGCTTCGCGAATGAACGCCGGCGTGACCGCATCGCCCTCGCCGAACCACAGGGGAATGACCGCGGGGTCGTTCAGCCGCTGGAACGCGACACGGGTGATGCCGTTCTGCTCCAGCGTCTCGATGACGGGCCTCACCATGGCCCGGGAACCCGGTTCAGGGCCGTCACGCCAGTCGTTCCCGCACGCGTGCCAGCCGTTCGATGGTCGCCAGGGCCTGACCCTGGTCGGCCGTGATATTGCGGATGAGCACGTCGGTGCAGCCGAGTTCGGCATACGCCGCAAGCTGGTCCGCGACGGCCGGGACATCCCCGATCACCAGCGCTTCCGGGTCGAACCCTCGGTAACCCCGCTCCACGTAAGGGCGCATGGTCGCCCGCGCTTCCGCGGCGCTCGCGCCGACGTACACGTCCCGCCGCAGCGCGATGCGCTCGGGATCGCGGCCGTGCGCCGCGCACGCTTCCCGGTACCAGTCGAGCTGCCGGCGGGTCTCCGCGAGCGACGTCCCCGGACTCCCGAGCCACGCGTCGCCCAGGCGCGCGGCGCGGTCGATGGCCGGCTGCGCGGACGCGCCGATCCAGACCTCGATCGGCTCCGGGGGCAGCGGCGCGATCCGCGCCCGCGCCACGGGCCAGTGCCCGTCCGGACCGTCCACGGTCTCCCCGGCCCACAGTGCCCGGATGATCGACAGCGCCTCCTCGAACTTCGACGGCTTGCCCCCGTACCCAACGCCCATCGCGGCGAACTGTCCCCTGCCCCCGCCGATCGCGCACTGCAGGACGAACGGCCCCTGCGCGATGCTCGCGAGCGTCGCCGTCTGCTCGGCGACCAGCACCGGGTTCCACAGCGGCAGGAGGTACAGCGCCCCGGCCTCCCGCGTGCCCCACTCCGCCAGCACGCGGCCGAGGATCGGCGAGTTCTGGTAGTACGGCGCCGGCGTCGCGTGGTGGTCGCCGACGAACAGCGAGTCGAGCCGCGCCGCGTGGGCCGCCCGCGCTCGTTCGATCATGTAGCGCGCGCCGGCGCGGACATCGTCCACCCCGTATGCGCTTGCCATGGAGATACCGATTCTCATGCTGCACCCTCGAACTCCGCGCGGAAGCGCCCCATGCCACCGGCTCCGACGGGAGACACCGCGCTGCACACCAGGCGCTCGCCCTCGAAGACGAAATCGCCCCGGACGCCGTTGCCGGCCCGCACCCACGGAACCCAGTAGCGGTCGGCGGCCCACATCTGTCCGTACGGAATCGCGTCCCAGGAGCACCAGAACGGCTCCGCCTCCGGCGTTTCGCCGGCTTCGCCCCGGAATTCGCCGGTGCGGAAGACGAAACCGCGGACGTCATGGCCGTCCGTGCGGTCATGGAACCGCAGATGGGCGGCGGGACGCAACTCCCCGCAGCGGATCCGGACCTCCTCGAAGACCTCGCGGCGGGCGCACTCCTCCGGGGTCTCCCGGGGCTCGACCCGGCCTCCCGGCGCGTTGACCTTGCCGGCGCCGTGACCGCGCTTCTTGCGGATGAGGAGTACCTCGGAGCCCCGCTCCACGAACACGAGGGTCGCCGGACGCGGGCGCCAGCCGACGGGGATGAGCGCCATGAGCGCGGCAGCATAGCAGTCC
>JAJDTI010000143.1 GCA_022827245.1 Pseudomonadales bacterium
GGTCGACCTGGTGGTGGACCTGCGCTACAACGGCGGCGGCTTCCTCGACATCGCCAACCAGCTCGCCTTCATGATCGCGGGTCCGTCCGCGGCGTCGGGACGGACCTTCGACGAACTGCGCTTCAACGCGAAGCACACCGACTTCAATCCCGTCACCGGCAGGGCCCTCACGCCTACGCTGTTTCACGAGACCACCCTAGGGTTCTCCGACGGATTGCCGGACGGGGAACCGCTACCCGCGGTGCACCTGCCCCGTGTCTACCTGCTCACCACGCGCGGGACCTGCTCGGCAAGCGAGGCGATCATCAACGGCCTGCGCGGCATCGACGTGGAAGTCATCCAGGTGGGCACGAGCACCTGCGGCAAGCCCTACGGCTTCTATCCGGCGGACAACTGCGGCACCACCTACTTCACGATCCAGTTCCAGAGCGTCAACGCGAAGGGTTTCGGCGACTATCCGGACGGCTTCTCCCCGTCGGACCTCGATCGCGTGGAAGGCGTGGAGGTCCCGGGCTGCGCGGTAGGCGACGACTTCAGCCAACCGCTCGGTGCGACGGACGAGGCGATGCTGGCGACCGCGCTGGCGCACCGCGAAACCGGAGCCTGCCCCGCACGGGACACGGAGTTGCCGCCGGCCGCCCTGCCGTGGCCGGGACTCCCGGACGACGGACAGGCCATCGGGCGGCCCGGGCCCGGCGTGTCGGCGCCTCCATGGTTGCGCGAGGCCTGGATCACCGACCGGCATTGACCGCCCCTTCGTGGCGGCGGGTTGCGCGGACGGCCATCGCCTGCATAATGCGCCCCCATGTCGAGCAACAACTAAGGAGGTGATCTGTGATATCTGCGGTTCTGGAGCGGCTGAATACGTGAGCCGTCCGCAAGCGGATTCGGCCGCGCCCGCGAGGGCGCGCAGCTCCTAATCCGGGGTGGGGGCGCCGGACGGCGCCCCCACCGAATTGCCCCGTCCCTTCTCACCAGGGAGCACCAGGGAGGGGGCATCACCACACCCACCGGTCCCGGCCCTCGCGGCAGGGCTCCCGTGCGTTGCGCGCGGCATGACGTTACCGGCGTGCCACCAAATCACGAAGAGGAGGCCCCATGAAACTGGCGGTCGAGTTCCCTAGCGTCGCCTATCGCGAGGGCGGCGCAGGCGTCGTGCGGCTCGCGCAGGGCATCGAGGAGATCGGGTACGACCAGCTCGACATGTTCGACCACGTCATCATGGGGTTCCCGACGGAGAGCCGCGAAGCGCCGATCTACCCGCCCAAGATGCCGATCATGGAGGCCCTGATGACGCTGAGCTTCGTCGCCTCGGCCACCTCGCGCATCGGGCTCGGCACCGAGGTGCTGGTCCTGCCGCAGCGTCAGCCGGTACTCGTGGCGAAGCAGGTCGCCACCCTGGACACCCTGTCGGGCGGTCGCGTTCGCCTCGGGGTCGGGGTCGGCTGGCAGGAGTCCGAGTACGACGCCCTCGAGGAACCGTTCCACAACCGCGGACGCCGCATGGACGAGGCGATCGCGGTCCTGCGCGCCTACTGGGGCGACACGCAGGTCGACTACGCCGGCGACCACTACTCCTCTACCGCGATGGCGATGGAACCCAAGCCGCCCCAGGGCGGCGCCCTCCCCGTCTGGATCGGCGGCGGCGCCGAGCGCGCGCTCCGACGCGTGGGCGAGCTGGGCGACGGCTGGCTCGCCAATCCGATCACGGATCCCGCCGTGGCGCGGAAGTGCCGCGACAAGATCAGCCGGTACGCCGAAGCCGCGGGCCGCGACCCGGGGTCGATCGGCTACCAGCAGATGCTTGCACCGCCCCCCAGGGACGCCGCCGGCAAGGCGTTCTACGCGGACCCGGACCAGGTCGTGCGACGCGCGAGCGAGGTCGCCGACATGGGCTTCGAGTGGGGAGCCCTGAACGCGACGGCGATCTTCCAGGCCGGCGCGCGCAGCGTCGACGCGATGCTCGACGTGCTGGGCAAGCTGCACGAGACGATCCGGCGCGCCGTCGGCCCCTGACGCCCGCGGGAGTGCGTCACAGCGTGTAGAGCGTGACGAACATCACGAGCAGCAGCCCGGGCACCAGCAGGAGGCCGTAGGCCAGCAGCGACGCGAACCACTTGAGGGCCGTGAGGACGACCCCGTCCCCGTAGTAGCGTTTCAACGCCAGGTAGTAGTAGACGAGCATCACCAGGGTCAGGAACCCGCCCCCGGGTACCAGCATCCGTACCGTGAACACCGCGAAGGCGACCGTGTGCACATGTACCGAGAACACCAGGTGCTCGACGTAGTAGCGGCGCTTGCGGAAGTAGAAGAGCGCGAGCAGTCCGGCGTACGCGGGCAGCGTCACGAACATCGCGATCGGCAGGTTGTCCGCCAGGCGGTCCACGGCCACCATCGGCTGGTGCATCACGTCGATGACCTGGCCGGCCACGAACCGGTCGGCCCGGTCGAGCGCGAAGTCGTCGCCGGCCTCGCCGAGCGCCCTGGCCGCTTCGTACACCAGGATCTTCAGGTAGGGGCGGCCAGGGTGCGCGAGAATCTCGTCGATCTTGCGCCCGTCCTCCTCTTCCAGCACGGACTTCAACCGCTCGACGTCCGCCCCCTCGCTCACCCGCTGCAGCTCGATCTCCGCTTCCGGCCACTGCTCCGACGGCGGCCGGAGGTCCGTCGTGACCGACAGCACGAAGAAGAAGGCGAGGCTGACGAACAGGTAGAACCGGACCGGCGACGAGTAGCTCGCCCGTCGGTTGCGGGAGAACTCCGCGGACAGCTCTCCCGGCCGCAGGAGCATCGTCTTGACGGTGCGCAGGAAGCGGGAGTCGAGCTCGAACGTCTCCCGCACGAACTCGCCGAGCATCAGGGGCAGCGAGCGCGCGTAGTTCCGGTCGTTCTGGCCGCAGTGGGCGCAGAACGGCCCGGAACGCGCCTGTCCGCAGTTGGGGCAGGAGGTCACCGCGTCCTCGCGGACATTGGCGGTGACCCCCTCGTCCATGCGGCCCCCGTCACGCCCCTCCGGCGCTCTGCGCTGCCTCCGCGAGCGCGGCTTCCCGGTCCCGGTTCGCCCGCGAGATGATGTACTGCTGGATGCGCGCGGTGTCTTCGACATCGAGCACGTCCGCGAACGAGGCCATCCCGTTGTCGTTCAGCGTGCCGCCGAGCACGATCGCCTCGAACGTGGCGTGGATCTCCGGCGTCATGAACCTGAGATCGGGGATTCCACCGGACGACAGCACGCCGATGCCGTGACACGGCGAACAGATTTCGTGGTACAGGATGTCGCCGCGGTCGAGATCGTCCGCGGATGCGGTGAGCGGAGGCTGTTCCTTGATCGTCGTGTCGCGCTCGGGCGGCTCGGGCAGTTCCGCGTCGCCGCCGAGGGCGTACACCACGACGCGGGCATGGCTGCCATAGATGTAGCTCGCGGCGCCCGTCGTGTTGATGGAGCCGGCGCCCGTCATCGTGGCGACATACTGCGTACCGTCCACCTCATACGTGATGGTCGGACCGACGATGGAGGTCCAGGTGTCCGCCTGCCAGAGCAGGCTGCCGTCGTCGGTGCTGCGCGCCGAGACCTTGCCCATGGCGTCGCCCTGGAACAGGAGGCCGGCCGCCGTGGCGACCACGCCCCCGTTCCAGGGGTGTTCCTGGCGAACCGCCCAGACGGTCTCGCCGCTCAGGGGATCGAAGGCGACGGTGTAGCCCTCCGGGTCCGGCGGATCGTCCCACGCCTCGATGAGCTGGTTGATCCGGCCGTACTCGATGCCGACGTTGATCATCCCTTCGCGGCGCTTGTACACGCCGGTCTTCTCGTACTCTTCGGGCATCGCGAACAGGAACGGGGTGTCGTGGGTCGTCAGGTACATGACGCCGCGCTCGCCGTCCCAGGACATGGCCTGCCAGTTGTGCGCGCCCAGGGCGCCCGGGTGGATCCACTGCGGGTTCTCGTCGTACTCGACAGCGGTGTTCTCCACCGGCCGGCCGGTTTCGAGGTCCACGTGGGTCGCCCAGGTCACCGTCCCGTACGGGTGCGCCCGAAGCAGCGTCCCGTCGCTCCGGTCGATGACGTAGAAGAACCCGTTCTTGGGCGCCTGCAGGAGGACCTTGCGCATGACGCCGTCCACCTCGAGATCCGCGAGGGTCATGTCCTGCACGGCGGTGTAGTCCCAGTTGTCGCCGGGGGTGGTCTGGTAGTACCACTTCATGGCGCCGGTGTCGGCGTCCACGGCCACGATCGCCGCGAGGAACAGGTTGTCACCGCCGCCGGGCGAGCGGATCACCCGCGTCCACGGAGACCCGTTGCCGACGCCCAGATAGACGGTGTGGAAGTCGGGGTCGTAGACGATGGAGTTCCAGACGGTGCCGCCGCCGCCGATGTCCCACCACTCGCCGCCCTTCCAGGTGTCGGCGGCCATCTCCATCTCGGGATGCTCGAAAGGCAGCGACGGGTCACCGGGCACCGTGAAGAAGCGCCAGACCTGCTCGCCCGTCTCGGCGTCGTAGGCCGTCACGTAGCCGCGCACGCCGAACTCCGCTCCGCCGTTGCCGATGTAGACCTTGCCCGCCGCGGCCCGGGGGGCGCCGGTGATGGTGTAGTTGCGCGTGCGGTCGATGACGGTGTCCACCTCCCACACCGGCGTGCCCGTCGCCGCGTCCAGGGCGATCAGCCGCCCGTCGAGGGTGGCCACGTAGACGCGCCCCTCGTAGACCGCGAGCCCGCGGCTGATCACGCCGCAGCAGGCGCGGCGGGCGGTCTCTCCCGGGACCTCGGGATCGTAGGACCACAGCTCCTCGCCCGTCGCGGCATCGAGTGCGTAGGTGATGTTCCACGGCAGGATCGCGTACATCACGCCGTCGACCACGAGCGGCGTCGACTCCACCGGATGCAGCGTGCCGAAGTCCCTGGACCACGCGAGCCCGAGATCCGCCACGTTGTCCCGGTCGATCTGGGTCAGCGGCGAGAAGCGCTGCTCTTCGTAGGTGCGGCCGTAGGTGAGCCAGGCGCCCGGCTCCTCGGTCTCCACCCGCGCGACGCGCGCGTCGTCGACCAGTCCCGCCGTCCGCGGCGGCGGTGCGGCGGGCTGGGTTTCGAGCGCCGGCGCCTCGGCCGGCTCCTCCTGTTGCGTGACCAGCAACAACAGTATCGCAATGGCCACGACGGCAACGATCGCGACGATCCCGGTCCTCGATACGCCCGCCTGGGCAGTCCGTCTCTGCATCGGCCCCTCCGTTTTCTATCCGGCGAACATACCACCAGCGCACCGTGACCGTCGCCTGTTGCCCGCTCGCGACAACCGGCGGGTGCGTTCCCACAGGCGGGCCGTATAAGCTCTCCGCCGGGGAGGACGCACACATGACCGTACCCGGGAGACTCCGCTTCGGGGTCAAGCTCGCCTACGGCGTCGGACAGCTCGGCGAGGGGCTGAAGAACGGCGCGTTCGGCATGTTCCTGCTCTTCTACTACAACCAGGTGCTCGGCCTGCCCGGCACGCTGGCCGGCATCGCCGTCGGCACTGCCGTGGTGGTGGACGCCTTCACCGACCCGCTCGCGGGTTCCCTGTCGGACCACTGGCGATCGCGGCTGGGGCGGCGGCATCCGTTCATGTACGCATCGATCCTGCCCCTCGTCATCTCGTTCTACTTCCTGTTCAACCCGGCGGTCACCGGGGACTGGGCGCTGTTCGGGTGGCTCGTGGTATTCGCCAACGCCACCCGCACCTCGATATCGCTCTTCTACGTCCCGCACAACGCGCTCGGGGCCGAGATGACCGACGACTTCAACGAGCGCACGGAGGTCGTCGGCTACCGGACGTTCTTCGGCTATGTCGGGCATCTCCTCACGGTCGCGGTCGGGTTCGGGCTGTTCTTCTCGGCGACGCCGGATTTCGAGAACGGGCAACTCAACGCCGCGGCCTATCCTCCTTTCGCCGCCACACTCGCGGTGCTCATGGCCGTGGGCATCTTCTGGTCGAGCTGGGGCACCCGGAGCCTCATCCCCCACCTCCCGAAGGCGACCGAGCGCGTGAGCTTCCATGCGCTCGCGGTGATTCGCCGGGTGTTCTCCGACATCGCGACGGCCATGGGCTGCGGCTCCTTCCGGTGGCTGTTCTCCGGCATGCTGATCGTGTTCGTGATGGTGGGCGTGGACGGCGCCCTCAACATCTACATCTACACCTACTTCTGGGAACTCGGCCGCGGCGACATCCTGCTGGTGGTCGCCGCCCATCCCGTCGGCGTGCTGCTCGGCGTCACGCTCTCCACGCGGATCTTCGCCCGCTGGGGGAAGCGGGCGGGGCTGATGTTCGGAGCCGCGTCCTGGGCGAGCCTCCAGATCCTCCCCATCGCGCTGCGGCTGCTCGGCTGGTTTCCCGAGAACGCCGACCCACTCCTGCTGCCCCTCCTGGTCGGCATCCGGGTGATCCAGGGCGCCTGCACCGCGCAGGCCCCCGTAGCGACGGGCTCGCTGGCCGCCGACTCGGCGGACGAACACGAACTCGATACCGGGCGGCGCCAGGAAGGCGTGTTCTTCGCGGCGGTCTCGTTCTCCCAGAAAGCGGCCTCCGGGTGCGGGACCATCGTCGCGGGATTCGCCCTCGATCTCATCGACTGGCCACGCGGCTCGGACATCCGCACGGCTGCCGACGTGCCGCCGGAGACGCTGGTGGATCTCGGGCTCCTGTACGGGCCCTACGTGGCCGGTTTCGCTGTCGTGGCGCTCTGGTGTTTCTTCCACATCAGGCTCACGCGCGAACGGCACGAGGAGATCCTCGCCGAACTGGCGGCGCGGCGCGCCT
>JAJDTI010000096.1 GCA_022827245.1 Pseudomonadales bacterium
CTTGCTCGATAGGTTGTCACGCACGCTGCGCCAGGTGGAGTCGGCGCTCCTCGTGGCGCTCCTCGGCGCGATGATCTGCGTCGCCGTCTACCAGGTGCTCGCGCGCAACCTCTTCGGTACGGGCCTCACCTGGGGCGACCCGATGGTGCGCGTCGCCCTGCTGTGGGTGACGCTGGTCGGGGGCATGGTGGCCTCCGCCTCGGACCAGCACATCCGGATCGACCTGGTGGCGCGCTTCCTGTCGCCCGCCGCGGCCCGGCGCGTCGGCCGCGTGACCAGTGGCTTCACGGCGGCGATCTGTTTCGGACTGGCCTGGTTCTCCGTCACCCTCGTCCTCTGGGACTACCGCGACGGGACGTCCGGCTTCGGGCCCGTGCCGGCGTGGGTGTGCGAGCTCGTCATCCCGGTCGGGGCCGCGGTGATGGGCCTGCGCTACCTCGTGCGCGCCGTGTCCCCGGACCGGCCCGCCGCGGGAACGCCCCCATGATCCTCCTGGCCGCGGCCGGCATCCTGGTCATGGCGCTCCTCGGGGCGCCGCTGTTCGCCGTCGTGCTCGCGGCCGCCATGCTCGGCTTTTTCGCGGTCGACGTGGACCTCGCGGTTACCGCCATCGAGCTGTACCGGATCACCGACACGCCGCTGCTCGTCGCGCTGCCGTTCTTCACGTTCGCCGGCTACCTGATGGCGGAAGCCAACACGTCACGGCGGCTCATGGACCTGACGCGCGCGCTCTTCGGATGGATGCCCGCGGGCCTCGCCATCGTGGGCTTCGTGGCCTGTGCGGTGTTCACGGCGCTCACCGGCGCGTCCGGGGTGACCATCGTGGCGCTCGGGGCGCTGCTGCTGCCGATGCTGCGCAACAGCGGCTACTCCGAGCGCTACAGCCTCGGCCTCGTGACGACCTCGGGCAGTCTCGGCCTCCTCGTCGTCCCCTCGGTGCCGCTCATCCTGTACGGCATCGTGGCCCAGCAGATGGATGTCGGCGAGCCGTTCACGATCCAGCAGCTCTTCCTGGGGGGGCTCGGCCCCGCGCTGCTGATGATCGTGCTGCTCTCGGCGTGGACCGTGTGGCGCCACGGCGGGGTCGAACGGACCCCGTTCCGCGCTGCGGAGGTGTGGCGACACCTCGTCGCGGCCCGCTGGGAACTGCCGCTGCCGGTCTTCGTGCTCGGCGGGATCTACAGCGGCTTCTTCGCCATCTCGGAGGCCGCGGCCATGACGGCGCTCTACGTGATCGTGGCGGAGGTGTTCCTGTACCGGGAAGTGTCGCTCGCGCAGCTCCCGAAGATCATGCGGGAGTCGATGGTGATGGTGGGCAGCATCGTGCTGATCCTGGGCGTGGCCCTCGCCTTCACCAACTACCTGATCGACACGGGCGCGCCCCAGGCGCTCTTCGAGTTCATGCAGGCGCACGTGACGAGCGTGCTGACCTTCCTGATCCTGCTCAACCTGCTCCTGCTCTTGCTCGGCGCCGTCCTCGACGTGTTCTCCGCCGTGATCATCATGACGCCGCTGCTGCTCCCGGTGGCGGTGGGCTACGGCCTGCACCCGATTCACCTCGGCATCATCTTCCTCGCGAACCTGCAGATCGGCTACTTCACGCCGCCCGTGGGCATGAACCTCTTCATCGCGAGCTATCGCTTCGAGCGCCCCGTGGTGGAGCTCTACGCGGCCTGCCTGCCTTTCATGGCGGTGCTCCTGGTCGCGCTCCTGATCATCACGTACGTCCCGGCGCTGTCGCTCTGGTTCCTGTAAGGACGCCGGTGCCTTGCCCGGCTCAGGCACGGGCGGGGGCAGGCCCGGTGTGTGATCGAGCCCTGGGCCTGCGCCGTCTCGGTGGAAGAGATCTGGCGCGGACTTGGCCCTGGCGAGGAATCCGTGGCGCGGCGGCTCTTCAACGGGCTGCGCATTGCCCCGCTCGGGATGACCGAGGGGGCGCTGGCAGGAAGCTGGCGGCGCTCGTTCGCGGAGCGCGGCGTAACGCTACACCAGGCGGATTGCCTGATCGCCGCCGCCGCCCGGAGCATCGGAGCACCCTTGGCGACAGCGAATGTGGACGACTTTCCGATGGCGGAGGTGACGGTCGAGCACTGGCCGGTTGGCTACTAGCCCGCTGACATTCCATGAACCATGAGATCTCCATTCCGGTCGACGGGCAGGGTCTGTACGACATTACCGTCCGCGTCGCGGAGGTGGTCGCGTCGAGCGGCGCCGAGGAGGCGCTGGCGACGGTATTCATCCGTCACACGTCCGCGAGCCTGGTGATCCAGGAGAACGCGGACCCGGCCGTGCGCCACGACCTCGAGCACTTCCTCGACCGCCTCGTCCCCGAGGACGAGGCCCTGTACACGCACGTGGAGGAGGGCGCCGACGACATGCCCGCGCACATCAAGGGGGCCCTCACGCAGACCCACCTGTCCATTCCCGTCACGGGCGGGCGTCTGGCCCTCGGCACGTGGCAGGGGATCTTCCTCTGGGAGCATCGCCATCGGCCGGGGCGGCGAAGCGTGGTGGTGAACCTGCTTGGCGGGACGTAGCCGACGTCGACTGATCCGTCCGAATAACATCGTTATATATCAGATAAATAGATGAGAGTTGTCACGCTAAGAATTACTTGTTGCACTGCGCAAAGACGCCTGTACGGGAAGTACGGGAGCATGCGGCGGCCGTCCGCTTATCATGGGCCCCGTTCTGGCAGGCGGCGCGGCACGCGATGAGCGGACCACTATCGGGCATCAGGGTCGTGGATCTCGGCGAGGGACCCGTGACGGGGCTCGCCACCATGATCCTCGCCGATTTCGGCGCGGACGTCCTGAAGGTCGAGCCGCCCGGGGGCGACCCGCACCGCGCGATGCCCTCCGCCCCGATGTGGCTCCGCGGCAAGGCCACGCTGACCGTGGACTTTGAGGAAGCGCACCAGGTCGAGCGCCTGCGCGCGGTCCTCAAGGACACGGCCGACGCGGTCGTCACCACCCTGCCGCGTGAGCGACGCGAGGCGCTCGGACTCGACTACGGCAGCCTGTCGGCCCAACGCCCGGACCTCGTGTACGGGACTGTCTCCGGCTTCGGGGAGGATGGGCCGTACCGCGGCTATCCGGCCGTGGAGGCCGTGGTCGCGGCCAAGTACGGCCGGATGGCGAGCCTGGAAGGCATCGCCCCGCGCAGGGGGCCCTGCTACGCCGCGCTGCAGGTCGCCACCCACGCCACTTCGCAGAGCGTCGCTGCGGCGCTGCTGGCGAGCCTGCACCGGCGCGTGACCGCCGGGGAGGGCGCCGAGTTCGATACGTCGCTGATGCGGGGTCTGCTGCCTTACGACATCGGGGGCCTGCAGGTGGCGCACCTGCGCGAACGGGGCGTCTTGCCCACGCCGGAGGTGCCGACGGACCCGACGACCACGCTCCCGCGGATCTACTACCACGGCGCCCGCACGCGCGACGGACGCTGGATCCAGTTCGGCAACCTGCTGCCGCACCTGCAGGAAAACTGGTTCGCCGCCACCGGCATCGAGCGGCCCGAGGGGGGAGTGCCGCCCGAAGGCCCGGAACTGGAGGCGTTTCGAGACCGCATGCTGCGGCACATCGCCTCCCGGGACCTCGGGGAGTGGATGGACGTGTTCGTGAGCCACGGCGGCGTCGTGGCGCACCAGTACCAGAGCACCCAGGAGGCGCTGCACGACCCCGACGTGGTGGCGAACGGTCACGCCGTGCAGGTGAACGGCGGCATCCAGCTAGGCCCGGTCGCCGACCTGACGCGGACGCCGGCCGTCATCGGTGCGGACTCGAGAGAGACGGACTTCGCCGAGGCGCTCGGCGCGACACGCCCCGCGCGTGCTCCGGCGGCCCACGGAAACGGCGGGCGTCCGCTCGAGGGCGTGACCGTCGTGGAGGCCGCCACGATCATCGCAGCGCCGCTCGGCGCGTCGACCCTGGCGGACCTCGGCGCGCGGGTCATCAAGTTCGAACCGCCCGGCGGCGATCCGTTCCGCGCCATGATGCACGGCACGGGAGCCGCCCGCTGCAACGCGGGCAAGGAGAGCATCTGCCTCGACCTCAAGGCGCCCGAAGCCCAGGAAGTGGCGCGCCGGCTGGTCGCGGGCGCGGACGTGTTCATCCACAACTACCGCCCGGGCGTCCCCGAGCGACTGGGTATCGGCTACGAGGCGCTGCGGCAGGACAATCCGGGCCTCGTCTACCTGTCGGCGAACGGCTACGGGCGCAACGGTCCCGGAGCGAAACGCCCGTCGACGCACCCGATCCCGGGAGCGGCCCTCGGGGGCGTCGTCTGGCAGATGGGCGGTCTCCCGGAGCCCGGGGACCTGGAACTGGAGGCCGTGCGCGAGGTCGCCCGCGCGCTGTTCCGCGCCAACGAGGTGAACCCGGATCCGAACACGTCGATGGTGATCGCGACGGCCGCGACCCTCGGCCTCCTGGTCCGCGACCTGACGGGCGAGGGACAGCAGATCTTCGTGGACATGTTCGGGGCGAACGCCTACGGCAACTGGGACGACTTCCTGTCGTACCCCGGCAAGGCCGCCCGCCCGCCCGTGGACCCGGACATCCGCGGTCTCGGGCCCCGGTGCCGCCTGTACGAGTGCCGCTCGGGCTGGGTGTTCCTGTACGTGCGTGACGACGACGAGTGGGCGCGGCTCGGCGCGGCCGACGAGGCGGCGCTGGAGGCCCGTTTCCTGACGGACGAGGCCGCGGCGTGGGAGGCGAGACTGTCGGCCGAGGGCATCGCGTGCGTTTGCGCGGACGCGGCCTGGCCTGCGCAGTTCCTGCTGCACGACCCGCACGCCCGGGAGGAGGAACTCGTCGTGACGGCACGCCATGCGCAGTGGGGCGAGTACCTGCGGCACGGGCCGATGGTGCGGTTCGAGCGCGGCGGTCGGTACGGCGGCGCGTGCGTGGCGGGCGAACACACGGTGGACCTGCTGCGGGAACTGGGTTACGGGGCCGCGGCCATCGACGGGCTGCTGGACGCGGGCGCGGCGATCCAGTACGCCTCGTGAACCGGGTTCGCCGCAGACGGACGGCCGCCGCGGGGCTGCCCTCGCGGTGACGTTCCGGCTCGGCATCGCGCTGGCCGTCCTGCTGGTGCCGGCCGGCGGCATCCTGCTGCTCCGCCCGGGGCCGATGCCGGAGCCGCGGGAGGTGGATGTCCTGTCCAGCCTCGTGACGCAGTTCGTGGGGCCGCTCGGGGACGTGTCGGTCGCGAGCGCGGCGTCCGACTGCCGGACGGACGGAGAGACGCGCGCCGTGCTGCCGGCGGCGCTCTTCCAGGCGTTTCTCGCCGCCAACGCTCCGGCCGAGGCATTCGACCTGAGGCCTTTCGCGCACCGTGTGCACGTGCTCGCTCCGGGCGCCGACGCCGCGTCCTCCGGCACGGTCGTCTCGGTGTCGCGGGTCGGGATGCTCGGGAACGACGCCCTGGTCTGCGTCGAGGTGTTCGGCCGCGAGGAGCGCGCCTTCTTCGTGATGCTGCAGCGCCGTCACGACGGCGCATGGAGCGTGACGCGCGAACTGACGGCTTGGGAAGCCCCGGAGGGTCCCGACACGGGTCCGGGGACTGCCGTGGAAGAGCCCCTCTTCCTGCCGAGGCCTTCGCAACTGGAGCGGGCGGCGCGAGAGCGATGAGAGCAGGCGCCGCGACGCTCTTCGCCGCGACGGCCTTCACCGCGACGCTCCTGCTGGCCGCGGGGGGCTGTGGCGTCCCTCGGGAGACGACCGAAGGTAAGGGCCCGGAACGCCCGGCGGTGGCGGTGGCGTTCGGCGACCTCGAAGAGATCGCCGCGCGCGGCACCCTCAGGCTCGCGCGGCGCCGGTGGGACGGGTTCGAGACGTTGCCGAGGCAGGGGCTGCCCGCGGAGAGCTACTTCACCCTGGCCGAGGAGTTCGCGGCGCGGCGGGGACTGGACGTGGAGTGGCACGTGCTCGGCGGCTTCGACGAACTCATGCCCGCGGTGCGCGACGGCCTTGCGGACGTGGCCGTGGCGAACTTCACGATCACCGAGGCCCGGACGCGGGACGTGGCCTTCACCGTGCCGCTCACCCGCACGCGGGAGTGGGTGGTAGGCAGGCCGGCCCCGGACGGCGCAACTTCCGACCTCGAGGCCCTTTCGGGCCGCACCTTCGGAATACCGGCGGGAACGGCGTACGTCGACTCCGTCGCGCGGCACCTGCCCGACGCGTCCGTCGTCGCACTGCCGGCCGGCACCGACCCGCACGAGGTGTTCGAGGGTCTCGAGGCCGGCCGCTTCGACGCGACGGTCATGGATGCGGTGGCCGCGCGGCCGATGGTCGCGGCGAGCGAGCAGCTCGAGCGTCTAGGGGTGCTCCCCGATGCGCGGGACCTGGCGTGGGCCGTCCGCCGGGAGAACCCGGAGCTGCTGGCCGCGCTCGATGCCTTCCTGGAAGAGCGCTTCCTGCGCGGCGGCGACGCGCCCGCCCATCGCGACCTCGCGGCGATCCGGTCGGCGGGCCGCCTGCGGATGCTGACCCTGAACGGGCCGGGCACCTACTACCTGTGGCGCGGCGAGCTGATCGGTTTCGAGTACGAACTCCTGCGGGCGTTCGCCGAAACCCTCGGCGTGGCGCTGGAAGTGGTCGTCGCGGCGCATCGGGAAGACCTGATGCCCTGGCTGGCGGCGGGTCGGGGGGACGTCGTGTCGGCCGGGGTGACGGCCACCGAGGAACGGCGCGCGGCGGGCAGCCTGTTCAGTACGCCCTACCTGCGCGTCCACGAGGTGTTCGTGAGCCGCGCGCCCCTCGGTTCGCTGGCCGAACTCGCCGGGCGGCGCGTCACGGTCCAGCGGGGCACGAGTTTCGTGCGGACGCTCGAGGGGCTGCGGGGCGCGGTCGGCCTCGAGATCGAGCGGTCGCCCGCGGAGAGCGAGGCGCTGATCCGCGCCGTGGCGGAGGCCAGGACCGAGGTGACCCTCGCGGACAGCCACGTGGCGGACCTCGAGGCCGCCTTCGACGAGCGCCTGTCCGTCGGTCCGCGTCTCCCCGACGAGATGGGCCTGGCGTGGGTCGTCCGACCCGACCAGCCGGAACTCCTCGCCGCGTTGAACGCGTTCATCGAGTCGCGTTATCGCGGCTACGACTACAACGTGCTCCGCAACAAGTACTTCCGGAACGACCGGCGCATGCAACGCCAGCGCGAACATCGCATCGACGGGGAGCGGCTCTCGCCCTTCGACGAACTGGTCAAGGCGGCGGCGGCCGAGCACGGGTTCGACTGGCGGCTCGTGGTGTCGCAGATGTACCAGGAGAGCGGCTTCGATCCGGCGGAGGAGTCCTTCGCGGGGGCGAGGGGGCTGATGCAGGTGTTGCCGCGCACGGCCCGGGAGGTCGGCATCGACGGCGATGCGCTGGTGGATCCGGCCCGGGGGATCGAGGCCGGCGTGCGGTACCTGTCCTGGACGCGGGAGCGCTTCGAGGCGCTACCGCTCGGCGAGCAGCGCTGGTTCGCGCTCGCCGCGTACAACGCCGGCGTCGGGCACGTCCGCGATGCGCGCCGGCTGGCCGCGGTGAAGGGGTGGGACGCGGAACGCTGGTTCGATCACGTCGAGCACGCCATGCTGCTCCTGTCGGAGCGGGAATACGCGCGCCAGGCGCTGCACGGCTACGTGCGGGGGTCCGAACCGGTGCGCTATGTCGACCAGATCCGGGAGCGGTACCGCGCCTACCTCGGTCACTTCGATGCGTTGCGCGCCGCGGCCGACGCCGGCGGGAGCAGGTCCTGAAAGGACCTGGCCGCGCGCTCGAAGGCGGCGAGACGGCGGTCGAGTTCTCCGAGCAGGTCGGTCTTGTCGGGCTCCGGCAGGAAGGCGTAGCGCAGGCTGTTCCGTGACAGCTCCACGACATCGGCCCAGGACAGGTCGTAGGTCAGGACAGCGCGCACGTACTCGTGCGTCAGGTCGATGCGCGACACGCCCTCATCGTCGGTGGACAGCGCCGTGGGGACCCCGGCGGCGCGGTACACCGGGAAGGGGTGCGCATCGCCCGTCACCCCGAGGATGACGTCGCTCGAGGTCAGGTTGATCTCGACGAGCACGTCCCTGCGCGCCAGCAGCTCCAGCAACGCCCGCGGATCGTCCTCGTAGAGCACGTCGGTGCCGTGCCCGATCCGGTGCGCGCCGGCGATCTCGACGGCCTCGCGGATGTGGAAGCGCAGCGCTTCCGGGGGGACGAGCCCGAGGGTCAGCTCCCCGGCGTGCAGCGCGATGCCGGCGTTCGGCGCTTCCCGGGAGGCGAACGCGACGGCCCGCATGTGGCGGGTGTAGTCCCGCAGCGCGACGGGATCGTCTTCCGGCGCGACCAGGTTCACGCCGACGACGCGCGCGTCGGCATGGGCCAGCCGGAACCCGAACACGAGCTGGGCGAACACCTCGGGCGCGGGGAGCGTCCGCAGCGCCTGCGCCAGGAGCCGCACCGTCACGCCGCAGCCGGGGTCCGGGGCGGGCGTCTCGCACCCGAGCAGGGCGCGCGCCTCGCGCTCGACCTCGCTCAGTCCCGCGCGCACGGCGGCCGCGATGGCGTCGAGGCGGGCGTCCTCGAGCCGGGCGCGCAGGCGCGCGAGGTCGTCGTCCCAGTCGAGGTCTGCCGCGAGCCTCGCGGCCTCGCCCATCCCGGGCGACGCCATCAGTTCCAGGTAGAGGATGTTCTGCGCGCCGGCGCGGCGCATCGCCTCGGCGAGCATCTCCCCGGAGCGTCCGCGCGCCGCGGCTCCGAAGGCGGCGAACGTGGCGAAGAACTGGTCGTGCCCGCTTCTGCCGTAGAGGCGATAGTTGCGGGTCGAAAGCGCATCGACGAGGCGGTCGTAGAACCTGCGGTCGCGGACGGCATCGGCGACGGACCTCACCGCAACGTTCGCGGCGTCCGCCGCCGGTGGGCAATCGAGCAGGACGAGCCGCTCCCGGTGCACGCAGAGGCCGTCCTCGATGGCCCATTGCACGTAGCTCTCGGCGTAGACGGCGCCCGAGAGGTGGCTGTGCAGGTCCCCGCCCTTCGGCATCGCGCGCAGGAAAGCCTGCAGAACCGCAGGCGACGCTTTCAGGTCCTCGAAGAGGAGTGCGGTGTGGTCGGGCGCGGAACCCGGTCCGGCCGGCGGCGGGCTCTGGCAGGCGGCGAGCGCGAGCGCGAAGGCCAGCACGACCGGGCGAACCGGCAGGGAGGACATGGTTCGTGGCCCCCGGAGCCCGCTGCGCCTATCCGGCGTGACGTAGTACCTCGCCGGCCCGCGTACCCGTATGCGCGCCGTCTTCCACCGCGACCTGTCCGTTGACCAGCGTGGCCCGGTAGCCGACCGCCTTCTGGATGTAGCGCGGTGCGCCGCCGGGGAAATCGTGCACGAGTTCGGGCTGGCGTTCGGCGACCGTGTCGGGATCGAGGACGTTGACGTCCGCGCGCATGCCGGGGGCCAGGACCCCGCGGTCCCGGAGACCCATCACGCGCGCGGGCCCCGAAGTCATGCGGCGCACGGCTTCGCCGACGCTGTAGAGGCCCGCCTCGCGCACCCAGTAGGAGAGGATGAAGCTGGGCCACCCGGCGTCCATGATCTGGGAGACGTGCGCCCCGGCGTCGCCGAGGCTCGGCAGGATGTTCTCGTTCCGGAACAGGTCCGCGAGCGCCGCGAGGTTGCGGTTGAACATGCGCAGGTTGAAGAGCGCGCGGCCGCCCGTTTCCAGCGAAAGACGCAGGAACGTCTCGGACCAGTGTTCTCCGGCGGCCGTAGCCACGGCGGCGAGGTGACGCTCCGCGGGTACGGTGTAGTCGGGCGTCTCTCCCGCTCCGAGGTAGTACACCTGGTCCATGGGGATGCGGGTCGCCCCCTCGGCGCGCGCCTCGCGCACGAGGGCGGCCCGGGTCTCGGCGTCTTCGAGGGCGGCCAGCCGTCCCGGGAGGTCGAGGTCGCGCAGGCGGTCCCAGGTGGCGCCCTGCACCGGCAGCCGCGACTGCATTCCGAACATGAACCCCGATCCGCGCACCTGGGAGATGGCGGTCATGTCCCGCCCGGCGCGCATGCGGTCGAAGAGGGCGGAGCGCTCCCTGCCCGAGTCGTCTTCCGGGCCCGCGCCGTAGCTGAACAGGACGCGTCCGGCGGTTGTGTCCGCGATGCGGTCGAGTACCTCCGGGCCCGCGCCGACGGCCTGCATGAGCGCGTTGCGCGGTCCCACCGCCCGGGCGATCGCGACCAGTTCCTCGGGATCGGCGAAGGTGCCGGGGATGGAACGGCCGTCGGGCAGCGTGTGGGGCGCGTAGCGGTTCGTGGAGAACCCCACCGCACCGGCGTCGATGGACCGGCCCACGATGTCCGCCATCGTTTCGCGCTCGTCGTCCGACGCCTGCTCCTCGACGGCGCGCTCCCCCATGACGTAGAAGCGGACCGCGCAGTGGCCCACCATGCCGGCGACATTGATCGCCGGCGCGAGGCGTTCGATGGAGTCGAGGTACCCGCCGTAGTCTTCCCAGTCCCAGGCCAGCCCGTTCAGGATCGCGAACTTGGGGATGTCCTCCACGGTTTCCATCATCCCGGCGAGCAGTTCCTTGTCGCTGGGCTTGCAGGGGGCGAAGGTCACGCCGCAGTTGCCCATCAGGACGGACGTGACGCCGTGCCAGCTCACCGGGGTCAGGAACGGGTCCCAGCCGATCTGGGCGTCGAGGTGGGTGTGCAGGTCCACGAAACCCGGCGTGACGAGGTGGCCTTCGGCGTCGATCTCCCGCCGACCAGGTGCGTCTACCGCCCCGACCGCCGAGAGGGTGCTGCCGTCGATGGCGACGTCGCCGGGCACCGGCTCGCTGCCCGTACCGTCCACGATCCGCCCGCCCCGAATCACGATGTCATGCGTCATGCCGGCCCCGTTCCCTGCCCTGGTCGAAAGGCGGCAAGTCTACCGTCCCTCGAAATCCGTCTCACGCTTCTCCCGGAATGCCAGCATGCCCTCGGTGGAGTCCCGCGACAGCCCGACCAGCGGGATCGCGGACTCCGACCACTGCATCGCGCTGTCGAAGTCGAGGTGGGCGGTGCGCAGGGCCAGCATCTTGCCGAGCTTCTGGGCGATCGGAGGCCCGGCCTCGAGTTCGAGGGCGAGTTCCATGGTCTTCGCCTCGAGTTCGCCCGGTTCGACGAGGTAGTTCGTGAAGCCGGCGTCGTGGGCCTCCTCGGCGCTCATGAAGCGTCCCGTCATCATGAGTTCCATCGCCTTGCGCCAGCCGAGGATCTTGGGGAGGGACCAGAAGCCGCCGAGGTCGGCGTACAGGCCGCGGCGGACGTAGGCGACCTGGTAGCGCGCCGTCGTGGACCCCACCGCCAGGTCGCAGTGGCTCGCGAGATCGAATCCCGCGCCGACGCACGGCCCGTTCACCATCGCGACGATCGGCACTTCCATGCGCTTGAGGGCGATGTAGGTCTCGGTCTCGTGGCGGAAGTTCAGGCGGTACCCCTCGATGTCGACGCTGCCGTCCTCCGGGGGCGGCTCCCGGTCCGGGTTGCCGGCGCCGCTCACGTCCATGCCGGCGCAGAAGCCGCGGCCGGCCCCCGTGATGACGATGCAGCGGACGCTGCGGTCGAAGCGCGCGTCCACGAGAATCTCGCGCATCCGCCGAAGCAGGGGAAACGTCAGCGCGTTCAGCTTCTCCGGCCGGTTCAGCGTCAGCCAGAGAATGCCGTCCCTGCGCCCACGGCGTTCTTCGAGTATCTCTTCGTTGCGGGTCATGAAGGCCTCCTGGATCCAGCGAGGACCTTCCAACGTGCCGGGGCACGGGTACGGAGTCAAGAGGACGCCAGGCATTCCCGGCCGTCGCGTGATCAGGCGAGCGGTCTGCTCTCCACGGTCAGCGTGAGCGCCTCGAGATCGTAGAACTGCTCGTGCCGGACCTGGCCGAGGTGGCCGAGGATGCGCGGACCGGCGTCGGCGATCTCGGTGCGCTCGGGGTCGAGCGCGCTCAGGCGCTCCTCGAGGTTGTCGATGCCGGCGCCGGTGAGGAACTCGAGCTGCAGGGCGTTCTCGTGCGGCCGGACGGAGACGCTCACCCGTGCGGGCGCGCCCTGCGCCTCCTGGCGCTCCATCAGGTAGAGGAACGCTTCCTCTCCCGCGAGTTGCAGTCGTTGCGTCGCGGACTCGTCCCAGCCGGCGTTCGCCGCGGAGGTGGAGACCAGTTCGCCGAGCGCGGCGAGGGACGCCATCGTGGGCTCGAGCACCGCGCGCTTGCTGCGCGTCTTGAGCGCGACGAGGGAGGTGAGGGCGATGGCGACGAGGCCGCCGGCGGCCATGCCGTTATCGAGTACGCCGCGCGACCAGTCCGGGAGATGGTCGGGGAAGATGGCGCCGTACTGGAACCCGAGGCCGACCCAGAACGAGATGCAGACGATCACGCCCTTCTCGTAGCCGAAGCCGCCGGTGGTGACCATGCGGACGCCCTGGCGGAACAGCAGCACGATGAAGATCAGGATGTAGGCCCCCGCCACCGCGTCCGGCACCAGGCGGAGCAACGCCGGGATCTTCGGTATGAAGGCCGTGAGCAGGATCAGCACGCCGCCGTAGAAGGCGACCTTGCGCGCCCCGACACCGGTCAGGTCGGCGATCGAAATGCTGGTGGAATAGGTCGTGTTGGGCATCGTGCCGGCGAGGCCCGAGGCCAGGTTGCCGACGCCGTCGGCGTTCACGGCGCGCTGCACCGCGCGGAAGTCCACGGGCACGGCTCCGCGGTTCGTCACGCGCTGGATGGCGATCGCGTCCCCGTAGGTCTCGATGGCTCCGATGATCGTGACGATGGCGAACGGGATCAGCAGCCCGAAGTAGCGCCCGTCGAACTCGAGGTCGAGGCCGGGCCAGGTGGCGTTGGGCAGACCGAACCAGGCCGCTTCGCGAAGCGGGGTCCAGTCGAGCATCCCGAACCCGGCCCCGGCGATCACGGTGCCGATGAGTATTCCGATCAGCGGCGCCCAGAGCTGGGCCGCGCCGCGTGAGAAGAGCGAGATCAGCACGATGACGACGAACGTCGCGAACGCCACGGTGGGCCCGGCGGCGGACACGGGGTCCATGCCCGCGGGTACGCGCACGAGCATGTCGGTCGCGATGGGGAACACCGTCACCGCGAGCAGCAGGATGACCGTACCCCCGACGGTGGGCGTGATCAGGCGGCGGAACAGCGAGAGTCGGGCCGCGAACAGGAACTGCACGAGCGCGGAGCTGGCCACCAGGGTCGCGAGCAGGGGGAGGCCGCCGATCGTGGCCGCCGCGGTACAGACGGCGATGAACGCGCCGGAGGTGCCCATGTAGAGGGGATAGCCGGCGCCGAACGCGCCGATGGGACGGGCCTGCAGCATCGTGGCCAGGCCGCTCACGAGGAGCGTCGCGAACACCGCCCACTCGATGAACTCCTTCCGGTCAGCGGCCGTCAGCACGATGATCGGTATGAGGATGATGCCGGTCAGCACCACCGTCACGACCTGGGCGGAGAGCCCGAGGGTCAGGAGGATGGGAGTGTCTTCGTCTACCGCGTAACGCAGGTGCTCCGACGTGTCCCCGGTACCGGGCGCGCTGGCCTGTTCCATATTTCTCCCCCGCGGCTCGCGGCTGGCTTCAGCCGTCGTTCTTCTTGTCTTTCTTGTCCTTCTTGTACGTGTCCGTCCCGCGGTACGGCCCGTCGCGCCATTGGAGCGCGTCCTTGAGCCCGCCCTCCCGCATGTGGTCCTGCCACTGGTACGAGGAGTCGGTGAACTGGGCCGCCGCGTCTAGGTCGGTGGACGTCCGCACGGACGAGTAGATCCCCATGTTCTCGTAGAAGCGGTTCATGTTGACCTTCAGGATCGCGAGATGGTCCGCGGACATGTTGGCGATGCGGTCGGCGAAGGCGATCGTGTTCTCCTCCAGCTCCTCCTTCGGCCAGGAGTAGTTGATCATGCCAATCTCCTCGGCTTCCTTGCCGGTCACGTTCTCGCCCGTGTAGTAGAGCTCCTTGGCCTTGCGCATGCCGATCACCAGGGGCCAGATGACGCCGGTGCGCGACGTGCCGAGCCCGCGCAGCCCCGGGTGTCCGAGCTGGGCGTCCTCGGCGGCGACGACGAGGTCCGCCATCATGGCGAGTTCGCAGCCGCCCGCGACCGCGTAGCCGGAGATCTGCGCGATGGTGATCTTCGCCATGTTCCAGAAGTAGAGATGGATGTCGCTGATCTGCTGCATTCCCGTGCGGATGCCCATCAGCAGGCGCCGGCCCTTGTCGTCGAGGCGGCGGTGCTGGCGGACGACCGCGTCCGCGCCGCCGCGGGCGGGGGTGAGGTCGTAGCCGGCGCTGAACGCGCGCCCCTCGCCGCGGACGATGATGACGTGCGCCGTGTGGTCCGCCTCGAGGTCGTGCAGCGCGTCGTTGAACTCGTAGAGCAGTTCCTGCGAGAGGGCGTTCAGCTTCTCGGGGCGGTTCAGCGTGATGCGGGCCACGCGGTCGTCGGTGCCCACGCGGTCCACGTACAGGTTCTCGTACTCGGCCATCGGTGTTTCCTCCTGGCTGGCGTGTCGGCGCCGGCGGACGGATGCGCTGCCGCGGCGCAGGCGCCGGGATCGGATGCGGCGAGCGGTTAGTATTCGGCAATGGACCCCGTCTCTCAAGCCGCGCTCGGCGCGGTGGTCGCGCACGCCGCGGCGGGCCGCACGCTCGGCGTCCGCGCCCTCGCCGTGGGTGCCGCCGCCGGCGCGGTGCCCGACCTCGACGTCCTGTGGTCCGTGTCCGGGGACGCCTTCGACCAGATGCGGATGCACCGGGGCATCACGCACTCGCTCTTCTTCGGGCCGGTGGTCGGTCCGCTGCTCGGCTACCTCGCGTGGCGGTTCGAACGGCGGCGCGGCGGCACGGGACGGCTCCGGGCGTGGGTGCTCGCGCTGACGCTCGCGCTCGTGACGCATCCGCTGCTGGACCTGACGACGCCGTATGGGACGCAACTGCTGCTGCCGTTCTCGGACGCGCGCTTCGCGATCTGGGCGATGTCGATCATCGACCCGGTGTACACCGTCGTCCTGCTGGCCGGGATCGTCGTCGCGTGGCGGCGTCCCCAGTGGCGCGCCGCGTCCGCCACGGCCCTCGGCGTCTCGACCATGTACCTGGGGTACGCCTGGTACCTGAACGAGGGGGCGGAGGACGCCGCGCGCACGCAACTGCGGGCGGAGGGCGTCGCGCACGCGGAAGTGGCCGCCTTCCCGACCTTCCTCCAGGTGCACTATCGGCGGGTCGTCGCGCGTACCGACACAGAGGTGCTGACGGGCTTCGTGTCGATGTGGCGGCCGTGCCCGATCGCCTGGTCCGCGGCTCCGCGGCTAGCGGACGCCTCGGTGGCGGCCTGGCGCGACTCCCGGGAAGGGCGGATCTTCGAGTGGTTCGCGATGGGCTGGGTCCACCACGTGCCCACCGACCAGGGACTCGTTTCGGCGGACCTTCGCTACGGGTTCTCGACGGATCCGGGTCTCTCCGCCTTCAGCACGCTGGCGGAGTTCGACGCCGCGGGCGAACTGGTGCGCGTCACGGACGCCGGGCGCCGCGCCCCGCCGGACTTCGTCACCCGGGGCGGCCTGCTCGCGAGCGCGTATCCGGCGTCGTGTCAGGCGGTCAGCAGGGCGACTCCCGTCCAGCACACCGCCGCGAGACCCGCCGCCACGGAGGCCTGAGGGATCTGCGTCTTGACGTGGTCCATCAGGTCGCATCCGGTACACACCGAACTCAGCACCGTCGTGTCGGAGATCGGCGAGCACTGGTCGCCGTAGACGCTGCCGTCCATCACGGCGGCGAAGCAGAGCGTCATGAAGAGCTCCGGATGCGACAGGCCCTGGCTCGTCGCGACGGCCCACGCGAGCGGCATCGCAAGCGGGAAGGCGACCGCGTAGGTGCCCCAGCTCGTCCCCGTGGAGAACGCGATCAGCATCGTGAGCAGTTGCAGCAGCACCGGCAGGATGAAGAACGGGATCGCCTCGCCGAGGGTCTCCACCAGGAAGATCGCGCCGCCGGCCGCGCTGCTGATGCCGCCGATCGTGACGGCGAGCAGCAGGATCACGCACCCGAGCACGACACCTTTCAGGCCGTCGTGGAACCCCGAGATCAGGTCCTTGATGGACATGCCCTTGGCGAGCGCGGTACCGCCGGCGATGACGAACGCGGCCCCGAAGGCCCAGTGCACGTTGGGCGTGCCGCTGACGATGAACGTGCCGACGGCGATGCCGATGAGGGTGCCGAGCGGAACGAAGAACTCGAGGACGTGGGGCTTGTAGCCTTCGGGCGTGTTGCTGCCCTGCAGCTCCGGCGCGGCGAGCGGGTCCGCGTCGTCGGCGTCGAGCTTGCCCGTCGTGCGGGAGCGCTCCATCGCGGCGCCGAGCTGTTTGCCGAGAAACAGGGGCTTCTCGATACTGAGGAGGAACGTCCCGAGGACGGCGAAGATCGCGTAGAAGCAGAAGGGCACGCTCTGGAAGAAGAACGCGATGCGGTCCGCCTCCGTGGCGAGGAAGCCGACGCCGGAGACGAAGATGAACGCCTGGATGTAGCCGGGCCAGGCGTTGAACGCGAGCTGCGAGGCGATGGGGGAGGCCGTGGAATCGACGATGTAGGCAAGTTCCTCGTGCGCGACGCGCTCCTTGTCGGCGATGGGCCGCACCGTCGTGCCGACCAGGACCGTGCTCACCGTGCCGCCCTGGAAGAAGATGACGCCCAGCATCCACGCGACGAGCTTCGCCGTGCGCGGCCCGCGCACGAACCGCACCGTCATGAACTCGGCGAACGCCTGGGCGGCCCCGGTGCGCGACCAGATGCCCATGAGGCCGCCGAGCAACCAGAGATACAGGATGAGGATTCCCGCGGAACTCGTTGTTGCGAGGGAAGGTATGAGTACATCTCCCGTCAGGTCGTACTGACCGAGCAGGAGCGCTCCGGAGAGGATGCCGCCGAGTAGCGAAGTCACCGGCTCCCGGTTCAGCCAGCACAGGAGGATGGCGACGACCGCCGGCAGGAGTGACCAGATGCCCCAGTGCCGCTTCGCGAGGTGGCGGTAGTAGAGCGGTTCGGCGCGCTCGTCGCCTTCCGCTTCGGCGACGACGAACTCCTCGAGGACCGCCGGGGTTTCCTGGATGTCCGCGATCCGCTCCGGGTGCAGTACCGCGTCCTCCATGGACACGGGCTCGAAGTACACCGGGTCGCCTTCGCGCACGAAATAGAGGCGCCCGTCGTCGGCGGTCATGACGTCGAGGGTGGTCTCCTCCACCGTCCACGTGGGCGACACGTTCGCGCCGACGTACCAGGACGCCGCGAGGGCGATGGCGAGCAATACGAATCTCCGGACGCCTGGGGTCATGAAACTTCTCCTTCGACCGGGGGTGGAGCGGCGAAAGCCGTATGGCGGGGCAGGGTATCTCCGTCGAGGTAGCGGGCGAGGAACGCAAGCCCCGCGTCGATCTCCTCGACGGGCACTTCGACGTGTTTGCCGGCGTTCGCGTGCAGGCGCTTGTCCGTGCTCGCGAGGGCGTCGAACAGGGCCAGCGCGCCGTCGCGAGGGACGAGTTCGTCGTCGAGCTGCTGGATGAAGAAGACGGGGCACGTGATCCGCCCCACCGCGTCGGTGACCCGTGCGCGCAGCTCCGGGGGTCCGGTGAAACCCGTGAGGCCGTCGATGCCCATCAGGCCCAGCACCGCCGCCCCGATGCGGGGTTCGGCACGCACCAGCGGCAGGCCGTACACGGTCCCCATGGACAGGCCCCAGTACCCGACGGCGCCGGCGTCGGCTTCCGGAACGATCGCGTCGAGGGCGGCGCGCCAGTCCGCCGTCATGTCGGCTTCGCTCTCTTCCCGGCGCCATTCCGTTTCGAAAGCCTGCCGTCCGCCTGGACCGCGCTGCCGCCGCCCGTGCACGGGACCGTCGATGGCGAGGCCGTGAAACCCGTGTTCCCGCGCCATCCGCCGCGCCATCGCCGGGATCGGCGTCTGGTGCCGGTCCGCGGAAGCGCCGTGGCCGAAGCACACGAGCGGCCGACCGCGCTGTCCCTCCCACCAGACGCCTGGCACCGTCCGTCCGCTCGCGACCACGTCGAACTCGCGGCACGGTACGCCGTCGACGACGCGTTCCTCGGTCCAGTGCAACGGCGCCGCGTCCGTCACGGCCGGTAGCTCAGTCCGGCCACCGGTCCGAGCTGGGTCTGGACCACCTTCCACGCGTCCTCGAGGAAATCCACGAGCAGGGGGCGCGTGTCGCGCGGGTCGATGATCTCCTCGATGCCGAACGCGTGGGCGTTGCGGAACGGGGAGGAGATGGCCTGCAGGCGGTCCTCGATCTCGCGGCGTTTCGCCTCCGGATCCGGTGCGTTCTCGATCTCGCGCTTGTAAGCGATGGCCGTGCCGCCCTCGATGTGCATGGAACCGCCGTGGGTGGAGGGCCAGGCGTAACGCCGGTAAAGGCCCGTGCGCCGGAGGTGCAGGCCGCCGGCGACGCCGTACAGGCGCCGCAGCACGAAGCAGATGTAGGGAGTACGCGTCTGGTGCAGCGCGGCGACGACGCGCGCTCCGGCGCGCACGATCCCCGCCTGCTCCTGCGCGGGACCCACCGAGAACCCCGGCTCGTCCGCGAAGTACACCACCGGGAGGTGGAACGTCTCGCAGAGTTCCAGGAGCCGGATCGTCTTCTCGCCGGCGGCGATGTCCATGGAACCGCCGTTGAACTTGGGATGGTTGGCCATCACGCCGCAGGGGACGCCGTTCACCCGGGCGAGCCCGGTGACGCGCGCGCGGCCGTAGTGCGGGCCGATCTCGAAGAAGCTGCCGCGGTCGAGCACGGCCTCCAGGATGCGGCGCGGCTCGAAGATCTTGCGTCGGTCGCGCGGCACGGCGGACAGGAGGGCCTCTTCGCGGCGGTCCGGCGGGTCGTCGGCAGGGAGCCGCGGCGGCGGTTCGTACACGCTCTGCGGTAAGTACGAGAGGAAGCGGCGCACCTGGGCGATCGCGTCGGCCTCGGTGGCGGCGGCATTCATCACGACGCCGTTTCTGAGCTGGATGCGCTCGTCGCCGAGATCCTCCTTGGCGATGGTCCGCCCGGTCGCCTGCTCGACGACCTTGGGCCCGGCGACGAACACGTGACTCGTGCCGCGGACCATGACGTTGAAATGGCTCAGGCACACCTGCACCGCGGGCAGTCCCGCCACCGAACCGAGGACGGCCGCGGCGACCGGCACCGTCTGCAACAGCTCCACGCCGAGCGCCCCGGCAGGATTCCCGGGCAGGTAGGTGCGCCCGATTTTCTCGAACGTCTTCACGCTGCCGCCGGTCGCATCGAGCAGCCGCACGTAGGGGACACGGCTCGAGAGCGCCAGGTTCTCGACGAACTCCGACTTGTTCCCGACCGCCGCATCCGCGGCGCCACCCCGGATCGTGAAGTCGCCTCCGGAGAACGCCACCTTGCGGCCCTCCACGTGACACGTCCCGATGACGGTGTTCGACGGCTTCAGGTGCTCGACGCGGTCCCCGTCCCAGCTCGCCGTACCGGCCAGCGCGCCGACCTCGTGAAAGCTGTCCGGGTCCGCCAGCAGGTCGATCCGCTCCCGGACCGTGAGCTTGCCCCGCCCGTGCTGGAAAGCGACGCCGTTGGCCCCGCCCATCTCCCGCGCCATCGCCGTCTGGCGGGCGAGTTCGTCTACGTCGGATTGCCAGCTCATGGACTTGGAGTATGGCATAGCGCCCCATGGCCGGACCGCCACCTCGCTTACGCTCGGCGCAGGCTCCGCCCGCGGCCCAGCCACGCCGTCCTCGCATGGAGCACCCGCCGTCAGTCGCTGCGCTCCCAACGTCGAATGCTCCATGCGAGGGGCGCTGGGGCCTGGTCACTCGTGGCGGAGGGCCTCGATGGGATCGAGGTTGGCGGCGCGGAGGGCGGGGAGGACCCCGAACACGATGCCGACGACCGCCGAGAAGACGAGGGCGAGGACGACGGCCGAGGTCGGAGGCAGGGGTGTGGGGAAGTCCGGGATCAGGCTGGCCACGAACGTCGCGATGCCCGCCCCGACGAGGAGCCCGATCATGCCGCCGAGCAAGGACAGCGTCGCAGCCTCGATCAGGAACTGGAGCAGCACGTGTTGGCGCGTGGCCCCGAGCGCCTTGCAGATACCGATCTCTCGGGTCCGCTCCGTAACGGACACCAGCATGACGTTCATCACGCCCACTCCGGCCACCAGGAGAGAGATGCCAACCATCCCTGCGACGAACGCGGTGATCGTGGCGGCCACAGCGTCGAAAGCCTCGGCCACTTCTTCCGCCGTCTGGACCCGGAAGTCGTCCTGGTCTTCCGGATCGAGATCGCGGGCCCGGCGCAGCAGCGCGCGGATGCGCTCGGCCGTCGCCAGCCGCAGCGACGGGTCCAACACCGTGAGATGGATGAGCAGGTCGGGGGGCTCGTGTGGACCCGCCATGGCGCGCATGGTCTCGTAGGGGAGCAGGACGTGATTGTCGGGGTTCGCACCGAGCAGTTGGCCCTTGCGCTCCATCACGCCGACGACGCGACACCACTCGCCGGCGAGTCCGATGAACCGCCCTGTCGGGTCTTCGCCCATACCCAGTGACTCCCGGGCCTCCTCGCCGATGACGCAGACGCGGCGACGCTGGCGGCCGTCGGCCGGGGAGAGGAACCGGCCCCTGGCGGGGAAGCTGTTGTACACGTCCTGATAGCTGTGCGTCGTGCCACGGACCTGGACCACGGTCGAACGCCCGCTGTAGCGAACCTCGTCGTGGATGACGACGAGGGGCGTGACGTTGCTCACGCCTTCCACCCGGGTCTGGACGAGCTCGAGGTCTTCCGGCGTCAGCCGGGCGCGACGACCCTGCAAGGCATCCTCCACGGGCGTCAAGGCGCTGATTGCCAGGCTCTTTCCGCCCAGCCCGGCGAACTGGTCGGCGATGGCGTCGCGCAGGCCGTCCAGCAGCGTAACCACCGCCACGATGGATGCGACACCTATGACTACCCCGAGTGTCGTCAGCGCGGTGCGCAGACCGTGCGCGGCCAGTGAACCCAGCGCGGAGCGGCTGGATTCCACGAATGCCGAGGCGGGGACTGGAACCCTGCGCATGCGGGTCAGGCCGGGTCAGGCCCGTTCGTCCCGCACGACCCGACCGTCCGCGAGTTCGACCGTGCGCTCGCAATGCGTCGCGATGTCGGTTTCGTGGGTGACGATGAGAATCGTCTGACCCTCGCGATGGAGGGCGTCCAGCAGGTCCATTACCTGGCGCGTGGCGCTCGAATCTAGGTTGCCGGTGGGTTCGTCCGCGAGCACGACGGAGGGTCGCGTGACGAGCGCCCGCGCTATGGCGACGCGTTGCCGTTGCCCGCCGGACAGCTGCGGCGGCAGGTGCGTCGCGCGATCATGGAGGCCGACCCGCGTCAGTGCGGCGAGCGCCAGCCGTCTTCGCTCCTGCGTCGAAACGCCGCCGTAGACGAGAGGCTGCATCACGTTGCCGAGCGCCGTCACCCGGGGAAGGAGGTGGAAACTCTGGAAGACGAACCCGATCTCCGCGTTCCGGATGCGGGCGAGGCGCCGTCCGCTCTGTGCCGACATGTCGCGGCCGTTCAGCACGTACTCGCCGGAGGTCGGCGTGTCCAGGCAGCCAATCACGTTGAGCAGGGTCGATTTGCCGGATCCGGACGAGCCGACGATCGCGATCCGCTGACCCCGGGCTACGGAGAGGTCCACGTCGTCCAGCGCCGCGACGGTGTTCCCGCCGACATCGTAGCGCTTGCTGACGCTCCTGAGACTGATGAGAGGCATCAGCTCTCCAGGCGTCGTCGGGAGGGCTCCGGGGCGGTGTCGGCTGCTCTGGAGTCCATCCGGACCGAGTCGCCGTCGCGCAGGCTCCGAAGGGTGCGGCCCGGTCCCCTGACCACGCGGTCGCCTTCCGCCAGACCGGACAGAACGTGCTGATAGGCATCGTCGGATCGGCCTGTGACGACCGGAGATCGATAGACGGACCCTCCCCGCACCACGAAGACTGCCCGGCCCTGGGTCCCTTCGAGGCCCTCGTCGGCCACGACCGCCTCGATCGGCACAGCGAGTTCCTCGGCGCCGTCGTGCGTGAGAATCTCGGCGCGACAGGACATCCCCGGCCGCAGGCGGAGTCCGCTTGCGGGCTCCACGCGTATCTTCGTGACGAACGACAGACTCCGGCGGGGTTGCTGTGTCGTTGCCGTGTTGGCGATGAAGGCGATACGGCCCGTCATCGGTCGTCCGGGATGCGCCACGGCGACGACTTCGGCGGATTGGCCCACGCGCACAGCCGCGATGTCCGCTTCGTCCACGTAGACCTCGGCGATGATTCGAGCCGGGTCGGCGATGGTCATGAGCTGACTGCCTGGAATGTTCGTCGAGCTCGGGATGGCCGTTTCCCCAGCGTCGACGTCGAGTGCCGTCACGACTCCGTCGATCGGCGCACGGACCCGGGTCTTCTCGAGCCGGTCTTCCGCCTGGCCTAGACGGGCGCGGGCCTGCTCCCGGCGTTCCAGGCTCGACTGGAGGTCGATGCGTGCGAGTTGGAGTTCGTGATGAACGGTCTCGAGGGAGTGGGCATCGAGCACGCCCCGTTCGAAGAGCCGGGCGCTTCTCTCGTGCTGCCGCGTGAAGCGCTCGATCCTGGCCCGTGCCCGGTCGATGTCGATCTCCTGAAGCCGCACGGCCGCGCGACCCTGCGCCACGTCCGCCGCGTAGGTTTCGCTGTCGATCTCCAGCACGAGTTCGCCGCGCTTGACGGGCTGGCCCTCGGAGACGTGGATGGCCTTGATCGTCCCAAGGATTTCGCTCGTGAGCCTGACTTCCTCTTCGTGGATGATCTGGCCCGACGCGAGGACGGAAGGCCGCAGAAGCCGCTTTTCCACCAGCGCCGTCTCGACAACGCTGCCCGCGTCGGCGGAGAAGGAGCCGCTCGCGAGCGACACGCAGACCAGGAGCGCCGCCGCGGCGGCCACCGCCAGAGATCTCTTGCGCTGTGGGGTGGTCACCGGTGAGAGGGCGTAGTTTGGCGCGCCGCCTCGCTCAGCTTGGCAGCAACGCGGCCAGCGCCTGCAAGCAGGCGCCGAGCGCCACGACCGTCGAAGCTGCGAAGGCGAGCGAGATCAGCGTGCTGACACGGTCGGCGACGCGAGACAGCAGGAGGAATACGACCAGGAGGAACATCGCGAGCGTCGCGTACTGTACCGTCCTCAGCCAAGGCAGCCCGGCCAGCGGGCTACCGTCCGTCTCAAGCTGCGGCGACAGCAGCTCCTCGCCCGTGATGGGCAGGGGCGGATTGACCGTGACCCAGGCGGCCAACACGAGCGTGTAGGCGGCGAACACCCAAAGGCCGCCACCGAGGGCTCGGGCGATGGCGCGCACGTCCGTGGGTCCGTCGAGCCACCGCAGCGTCAAGCCGCAGCAGAGGCCGAACGCGACGGTCAAGCCCGCCACCATGCCCATCACGGTGGCCGCGGCGACGTAGGCGGAGAGCTTGGCCGGCACCTGTAGCACCGCGGGCGACAACCCGTCGAGGAGGTGTTCGACGGAGACCGCGGTGAAGACCGCATAGCTCGCGACGCAGATCAGCGCCGGGGTCAGGGGCGAGCGCGCGACTCGGTGGGGGTAAGGTGGGGCCTCGCCTGCGTTCACGATCCGGTCCCCGCTTGGGCCATCGGTACGGTGACGTAGGCTTCGATGACGGCTGCGATGGCGATCATGACGACGCCGTATCCGGCCGGCCGCAAGACCCCCGCCAGGGGCGCGCGGCTGAACGTGCCCTCGAACCATGCCGAGAGCAACGCGGGACCTCGCAGTCCGATCGCGCCGGCGAGCAGGAACGCGCCGAGTTCCGGGATCAGGTGGGGAAGCGTCAGCAACGCGAAGTGCTGCATGGCCATGCCCGCGCCGACCGCGAAGCCGGCGATCTGCCCCAGGGCGACGCCGTTGAAGGCGAGGACGCCGAGGGTGGTCAGTCCGCAGGAGACGAGCCCGCACAGCAGCCAGAGGTAGACAGCCAGATTGCGGCCGAAAATGCCGATGCAAAGCCGGGCCGGCGGCTCGTCCCGCCGGCGGGCCTCGGGGACGCGTTCCGGACGCGCGCCCGTCTCCGCCGCGGCGACCAGCGTGCTCATGGGTTGTACGGTAGCCGCGACTCCCGCGACCGCTCCGGTACCCCAGATCAACGTGGCCGCCACCAGGCCCATGGTCCACGGCTTCGACTCCATGCGCGCGATACTCCGTGCGTCGTCGCGGATTGGCGCCGTCAGGCGGGCGCCTGCGAAGGCGGGAGTTGCCGCAACGCGTCGATCCGGTCGTCGGTCGTCGGGTGCGCCAGGCTCTTCTTGTCGCGCGGCTCGGCCCGGAGTTCGCACAGACGGTCCAGCGCGTCGATCATCTGCTCGGGACCGCCGAGGAGTTCCGCGGCGAGACGGTCCGCGCCGTACTCGAGGCGGCGGCCCACCAGCCCGGGCAGGACGATGTAGGCCAAGGGCGCGGCGAACCCGGCGTATGCCATCCCGAGCAGGAAGCCCATGGAAGTGGAGTGGTCCAGGTTCGGGTTGACGAAATGGACGAGGACCGTCGCATGGCAGGCGCCCCCGACCACGATGGCCACCAGCAGCTTGCGTATGTCGCGTCGGATTACGTGGGCGACTTCGTGCGCCAGGACGGCCTTGAGTTGCGAGGTCGTCATGCCCGTAGCCAACCCGCCTCCAACGAGGACGAGATGGTCAAACATGCCTCCCGTCGCGTAGGCGTTCTTCTCCTGGCCCTCGTGTACCCGGACGCGGAAGCGGGGCAGGCGCTTGTCGTCCGCCAGGCCGGCCAGCCAGGCGTCGAGTTCGGCGTGGGGCGTGTCGCGGAGCTTTCGGGCCCGCCAGAACTGCAGCCACGGCGACAGCCAGGTCTCGTACAGCGGCACCAGGCATGCGGCCAATGGCACGAGCAGGAACGCAAACGCCGTCCCGCCCAACGGAATCGCGGAGAAGACGATGGCCCCCATGCCCGCGAAACCCACGGCGCCCCAGCCGATCGCGGCCGCTTCCATCCGCCACGTCCTGTCGTGCCGTTCCGGCGCGCGGGACGCCCAGAGGTAGGCCCAGCGCCCGACATCCAGGAAGAGCACCCGGGCGTGAATGTACGCCAGGAGCATGAGTAGCGCGCCAACCAGGGGGAGCGGGTACCCGTCCGGTTCCCCGACGAGCGCGCCCAAGGCGGGCACGGACCAAGTCGCCAAGCCCGCCGAGACCGCGGCCCCGAACGTCCACCCGGCGGCCATGGCCGTGTGGCGGACCCGGGCCGGTACTTGCGTGTCGGGTGGCCGTTGGTGCGCCAGCCACAGAACGAGGACGGCGGCCACGCCGACGACCAGGGCGATGGGGAAGAGCATGGGCGGATCCGGTTGCATGATCAAGGACGAGTGGCTGGCGGCGACGGGCGAAGAATCCCGCCGCCGTCCACTTGCCGGAGGCTGCGGCACGTGGGACGCAGCGCCGCGGCGGTCGGGACGGCGGCGGGGGTCAGCATGGCGGGAAACCCGTCATGTGGCGGGGGGTGGCCCTACGCGGCGCCGAGACCGGCTCCGACGACCGTTCCGACAGGCCCGGCCACGGTTCCGACCGTCCCGCCCAGGGCGGCACCCGCACCCTGCATGAACGCCATCGCGAGGTCGTAGGCGATGTTGCCCGACTCGATCTGCATCCAGCCAAAGTAATAGCTGGTGACGGCGTAGCCGGCCTCCGCGGTGGGCAACGGCGCGGCCGCGTCGGCGTCCGGCGCCACGGCCCAGGCGGAAACCGTCAGGCCGCAAGCGGCCACGAGGGTCGTCAGCTTCTTCAACTTCTTCATTTCTTCTCTCCTTGAAATCAATGGAAGTTGAGTACGCACTTTACGCGGGTCCGATTTGCCCAAGAATGGCCGATAGCTCGCCGGCGCGTGAGAGATCGCACTCTCTTGCCGGTCGAAATGTCTTACGCGGCTACCCGTCCGGCGCCACCCGAACCACCCGCCCCGCCTCCGAGTCCGTCAACACGTACAGGCTTCCGTCCGGCCCTGCCCGCACGT
>JAJDTI010000183.1 GCA_022827245.1 Pseudomonadales bacterium
GTCGGTCGAAATCCAGCCCTTGAACGCGGGCGCCTGCGGCCGGCCCCTGGCCACCCTGGATTGCCGTCCGGCCACGATCGGATCCTCCTCGTCACGTTGCCGTCAGCGTACACAGTTCCGTGCCGGGATACCGTACTTGCCGCGAGCCCGTCGGGTCCGACACACTGCGCGTTTCGCCGGCCACACAGGCGCAGTTCGTGTGCCAGGCGCGTGGGATACCCCAAATCTCCACCGGCGACATGTTGCGCGCCGCCATTGCCTCCGGGTCCGCCCTCGGGCGCCAGGCCACGATCCCCCAGGCGGAAGCCGTGGTGGATGCGGGGGTCGCCATCGAGTACGTGGTGGAAATCGCCCTCGGCGACGAGGAAATCGTGCGCCGGATCGCCGGGCCCCGCATCCACGAACCGAGCGGCCGGGTCTACCACGTGGATTTCAACCCACCGCGGGTCGAAGGGTCGAAGGTCGGGACGACGAGACCGGCGAAGCGCTGGTGCAGCGCGAAGACGACCGGGAGGAGACGGTGCGCGGGCGGCTCGCCGTGTATCGCCGCCAGACCGCCCCGCTCGTGGACTTCTACGGCAAGCTCGCGGCGCGTTCGGCGCTCGCCTACCGTTCGGTGGACGGGATGGGCGGCGTCGCCGAGATTCGTGACGAGGTGCTCGCCGCGCTGGGCGCCTGACGCTCGCCCGTCGCCCGGTGTGGGAACGGCGTTGGGACCGGCGTCAGAACAGGCGACCGCTTCCCCGTTCGAGCAGCACGATCGACACGGCCTCGTCCGCTGCCAGGTCGCCCCGGTCGCCGGGCACCTCGATCAGGCAGTTGGCGCCGTCGAACGTCGCGAGGCGGTTCGAGCTCTGGTCGCCGGTCGCCGCGACGACGAGTTCTCCGTTCCGGTCGGTGACGATCCCGCGCTGGTACTCCCGACGTCCGAGGGTGTGGCGCACGTCATGGGCGATCCGCGCGCGCAGGCGCATCGGCGGCTCCGGGACGCCGCCGCCGCGCCGGACGATGGCGGGCACGACGAACAGCAGGAAGGTCACAATCGTCGACACCGGGTTGCCCGGCAGGCCGAAGAAGTCGGCGCGGCCGATCCTGCCGACGGCAAGGGGCTTGCCGGGCTTCAGCGCGATCTTCCAGAAGTCGAGTCGCCCGACCTCGAGCACCGCGTCGCGCACGTAGTCCGCGTCGCCCACGGACACGCCGCCGCTCGTGACGACGACATCGGCGTCCGCCGCCGCGCGGGCGAGGGCGGCGCGCGTCGCTTCGCGGTCGTCGGGCAGCCGGCCGAGGTCGAGGACCTCGACCGGCAGGTCGGACATCAGCCGCGCCAGGGCGAACCGGTTGGACTCGTAGATCTGGCCCGGGCCGAGCGTCTCGCCGACCTCGACGAGTTCGTCGCCCGTCGCGAAGACCGCGACGCGTACGCGCGGCCGGACGGCCACCCTCCCGATGCCGCACGCCGTGAGCCAGCTCAGGCGATAGGCGTCGAGACGCGTGCCGGCGGCGACCACCCGTTCGCCGCGGGCGATGTCGTGGCCCCGGGTGCGAACGTGCTGTCCGGGACGTGGACGCTCGATGACGACGATCGTGTCGCCTTGCCGTTCGGTGTCTTCCTGCAGGACGATGGCATCGGCACCCTCCGGGAGCACGGCGCCGGTGAGGATGCGTACCGCGTCCCGGCCCCCGACGCGGATGTCCGACGGGCCGCCGGCCACGCTCGCGCCGACGACGCGCATCTCGAACGGGGCGGCGACGTCGAGGTCGCGCGCCGCCACCGCGTAGCCGTCCATGGCGGACGCATCGAACGGCGGCAGGTCGACCGGGGCGACGATGTCCTCGGCGGCGAACCGCCCGAGGGCATCGCGCGTCTCCACCGTCTCGGCGCCGGCGAGCGGTTCGATCGACGCGATCAGTTTCCGATAAGCTTCTTCGGGGTTCAGCACGATGCCCATTTTAGCCATCGAGACCACCGGCGCCGCGTGCTCGGTAGCGCTTGCCGACGGGGCGCGCCTGCGCGAGGACACGCGTGTCGCACCGCGGCGGCACAACGCCCTCGTGCTCGAGATGATCGACACGCTGCTGGCGTCCGCCGGTGCGGGCCCGCGTGACCTCGACGCCGTCGCGTTCTCCGCCGGTCCCGGGTCCTTCACCGGCGTGCGCATCGGGGCGGCGGTCGCCCAGGGGATCGCCCTCGGAGGCGACGTGCCGGTGGTCCGGGTCCCGACCTCGGCGCTCGTGGCCGAGCAGGTCCGCCGACGCAGCGACGCGCCGGGCGTGGTCACGGTCCGGCCCTCCCGCGCGGGATGGGTGTACGCCGCGCGGTACGCGTTCGAAGGCGGCGCCGTGGCCTGCGAGGCGTTCGACGAACTGGTGCCGAGCGATGCGGTCCCGCGGGCCCCCGGCGGCTGGCTCGTTGCGGATCGGGAGGAGCGGCTGCGGGCCGCGCTCCTCGCAGAGCTCGCCGAGGGGATGCCGAGGCTCGATGCCGCCGAGGCCATACCGTTCTATGTCGCGGGCGACTCGCCGTGGAAGAAGATGTCCTGATGCCGCCCGCGGACCCGGCGGCGCGGGCCGCGCGCGTGTTCGTCGAGCCGGGCCAGGTGTTTCCGGAGCGCCTCGACCGCCTCCTGTCCGAGGGATTCGCACCGACCGCCGCGCAGCCACCGCCGTCCGGGTGGTACCTCGCTCTGGATCGAGACGGCCTCGTCCTGCGGAACGCAGAGGGGGAGGCGCCCTTCCGGCCCGGTCCGGCCCCGATTGCCAGGGGTCGGGGTCCCATGGCCATCGCGCGCGCCTGCGGAGCCCGGACTGGCCTGACCGTCCTCGACGCGATGGCGGGCTGGGGCGTCGACGGCCTGGCGTTGGCCACCGCGGGTTGCGCGGTGACCATGACCGAGTCCCACCCGTTGGTCTTCGCGATGCTGGTCGACCTGCTCGAGGGTCGCGCGCCGCACGTCCCGGTGGAGTTCCAGGATGCGCGCCGACTCATCCCGTCGGGGTTCGACGTCGTGTACCTCGATCCCATGTTCGAACCGCGCCGCAAGACGGCCCTGCCGGGGAGGCCGATGCAGGTCTTACGCGACCTCGTGGGCCGGGATGCTCCCGACCTTGAGGAGATTCTCGTCCTGGCGCGCCGGCACGCGGGGGACCGGGTGGTGATGAAGCGGCATGCGCATGCGCGCGCCGTGGGTGTCCCGGACTGGCGGATCCCCGGTCGTACGGTGCGCTTCGACGTCTACCGACCGTCGGCCTGACCGGTCGCGTACGTGGCTTCCGCGGCGAACAGCGCGACCGCCTGGCGGAACTCGTCGTCGATCACCTGGCGGGCCGCCCGCACGACGGCCGCCACCACCGGCTCGGGACGCAGGCGCCCCGCGTCGCTCGTGACGGCGCCCTGCGCCACCAGCGCGTCGATGAACTGGCGGAACAGCCCCCGGTCGGAGAACTCGGGCGAGTCGATACCGTGCAGCTTCGACATGCGGGCCGCGAGGACGCCGCACTGCGTCTCGAGTTCTGCCCGAGTCACGGGGCCGGCCGCGGTGAGGACGACGCCGACGATGTAGTAACGCTCGATGGTCTCGCGGAGGATGTTGGCTAGCATCTTCAGGCGGAATCGCTCGGGCGCCTCCGGTGGGGGCGCCGCGTAGAGGCCGCCGTCGCGCTCGAGGACGAGCCCCGCCGACACCAGGCGGTCGAGCCACCACTGCACCGTGTCCGGGGGCGGCTCCGGTAGCAGGAGTTCCTGGCGTACGAAGGGAAAGACGGTCTCGAAGTAGCGGACGAGGTCCGCCGCCCGGGCGCTGCGGCGGCGGTTGACGAGGAGGCATGCCAACAGGGAGGGCGCCGCGAACACGTGCAGCACGTTGTTCCGGTACCAGGTCATGAGGACGGCGGTCGGACGGTCGTGGCCGAGGATGTCGCCGAATGCGCGGCGGTCCCGCTGCAGGAACCCGAGGGTTTCGACCGACGCGACGATCTCGGCGGCGGGGAGGTCGGTCACGTGGTGCCGGCATCGCGCCGAGTCCGGTGCGAGCAGGGTCCGCAGGCAGTCGATCTGCTCCGTGAGCAGCCGTTCGTCCATCGCCTGCCTCGGCATGGACAGGGTCGCCAGGGCCACCAGGTTGACCGGATTCACCGACGCCGCGGCGTTGACTCGGACCAGCGTCTCGCGGCCGAGGTCCGCGCTCCGGTCTTCGCGTGCGTCCGCGTAGTCGCCGAGTTCGATCGGTTCACCGAAGTCGATCGCGACACGACCGAAGGACTGCCGCGTGAGCCGCAGGCTCTGCAGGACGCCGCGCATCGACTCGCGGCGCTTGGTCGCACCGCGCAGTTCGCGCAGATAGCTGCCGGCCTCGACGACCTTCTCGTAACCGATGTACACCGGCACGATCGCGATCGGACGGGGCACGCCCCGGCGCGCGCTCTCGAGGGTCATGCGCAGGAGCCCCGTCCGGGGCCGGAGGAGCCGACCCGTGCGCGATCGACCGCCCTCGACGAAGTACTCCACCGAGTGCCCGCGGCGCAGCACCTGGTAGACGTACTCGCTGAAGATCGCCGTGTACAGCCTGTCGTCGTGGAAGGCCCGGCGCATGAAGAACGCGCCGCCGCGCCGGAGAATGCCCCCGGCGACGGGGATGTTCATGTTCTCGCCGGCGGCGATGTGGGGAATCATGAGCCCGCGATGGAACAGGACATAGGACAGCAGCAGGTAGTCCACGTGGGACCGGTGGCTCGGCGCGTAGACGACCGTGTGGGTGTCGGCCACCGCGGCCACACCTTCGATGCCACGCACGTCGATGCCGGCGTAGATGCGGTTCCAGAACCAGGTCAGCACACGGTTGAGGAAACGGATGGCCGGATAGGACATGTCCGAGGCGATCGAGTCGGCGTAGCGCCGCGCCAGGCGGCGGGTCTCGGCCCGCTCCGCCTCGGGGTCCTCCTCGATGACCGCGCGGACGGCGCGGCTGGCCAGCACCAGGTCCACCAGCGTCCGGCGATGGGAGAGGTCGGGCCCCAGGGTGGCGGTCCGCTGATTGCGGAACTTCACGCGCAGGAGGCGGGCGGTGCGCCGCGTCATGCGGTTCTGGTCGAGGCCCGCGTCGACGATCTCGTGCCACGGCAGGGGGGCCCCGAACCGGGCGACGATGTCGGTGCGATTGAAGAACAGGCTGAGGAAGCGTCGGAACCGCGACGACATCGACCAGTCGTCGGAGAACAGCGAGCGCAGGAACGAGCGGTCCTTGTTCGCGGCGCGGCCCCAGAAGACGGACACGGGCACGAGGGTCGCCCGCGCCTCGGGTTCGGCGAGCAGCCAGCGCTCGAGACGCAGCATGCGCTCGGAGTAGCTGCGCATGGTGTGGCGGCGTCCGATGCCGGCGCCCCGGTTCAGGCAGAAGAAACGACGCGCCTCGTCCGCGCCCCCGGCGACGAAGGGGTCGGTGGGGCGGGGGAGGCCGGCGCGCTCGGTCAGGATGTCGACGACCAGGAGGTCCGTCAGGGAACGGTGGTCGAGGACGTAGACGGGCGCCTCCCCGATCGCGTCCATGCCGAACGCTTCGGGCCGCGTCAGCCAGCGCACGATCGCGCGGGAGACGCGGAAGACCAGCCGTCGAAAGGCCTTCACCCCATGCCGTTCCAGACTACCCGTTGCCGCGCCCCTCGTAGAGGTCTTCCGGCGCACGGACGCTGCCTTCGGGCCGGGCCTCCAGTTGGAACTCGCGGATGCGGTTGTACAGCCGGTCCGTGGTCACGCGCACGTCGGCCTCGCTGCGGAGCACGGTGGGCCGCAGGAACACGAGGAGGTTGCGCTTCGCCCTGGTCTCGCGGTTGCTGCGAAACAGGCGGCCGACGGCCGGAACGTCCCCGAGCAGCGGCACCTTGCGCCGCGATTCGCGGATGTCGTCCTGGATCAGTCCGCCGAGGACGATGGTCTGCCCGTCGTCGGCCAGCACCGTGGTGTCGATCTCCCGCTTCTGCGTGATCAGGTCCGCCGCCTCGAGCCCGCCGCCGCCCGTCAGCCCGGAGTCGACCAGGTTCTCGACCGTCAGCAGGACCTCGAGCCGCACCGAGGAGCCGTCGTGGATGTGCGGCGTCACCGTCAGCGTGATGCCGATGTCCTGCCGTTGCACCGTGCTGAAGGGGTTGCTGATGCCGTCGGCGGTCGTGGTGAACGAGCCGGAGCGGAACGGGACGTTCTGTCCCACCAGGTTCTTGGCCTCCTCGTTGTCGAGCGTCAGCACGCTCGGGGCGGACAGGAGGTCGGCGGCGACGTTCGTGGCCAGGGCGTTCAGGACCGCCCCGAAGGAGATGCCGTCGGGGTCGACCTTGGCCACCGCGATCCCGGGCGTCGTCGTGCTCGTGATCAGGCCGACCCCGTCCACGGTCGTCGCGCCCTCGGGCAGGGCGCCCGCCAGCAAGGCGTTGACGATCCCGTTCAGGGTCGTGTTGAACGCCGGCACGGACTGCCCGCCCTGGTCGGTGCCGGCGACCTCGACGCCGAGCGTGAACAGGTCGTCGACCGCGATCTCGGCGATGGCGGCCTCGATCAGCACCTGGGTGCGGCGCACGTCGAGCATGGAGATCAGGTCGAGTATCTCGCCCATCGTGCCGGGGTCGGCACGCGCGACGATGGCGTTCAGCGACTCGTCCGGCTGGATGCTGATGTGCAGGCCTTCCTCGGACCCCTCGGTGGTGAAGAGGCCGTTCAGGATCGTCACCACGTTCTCGGCCTGGGCATGCGCCAGCCGGATCACCTGGGCCGCGTCCGTCGAGGTGGCCGGGACGTCGAGCTTGTCGACCAGGTCCATGATCACGGCCACCGGCCGCGACTTGCCGCGCAGGATGAGGCTGTTGTTCCGTTCGTTCGCGATGACCTGCACGACCTGCGGCCCCGGCCCGCTCTCCCCGAGCTGGTCCGGAGCGACCTTCTCCAGAATGGCGACGACGGAGGCCACCCAGGCGTACGTCAGCGGACGTACGACGAACTCCTCCTCGTTCGCGACGTCGATCTCCGCGACGATCCGCATGAGCCGTTCTATGTTGTCGGCGTGGTCCGAGAGGATCACCACGTTGGGCTGGGCCACGGCGGCGATGTGTCCGTACTGGGGGATGATCGGCCGGAGGATCTTCACCAGTTCCGCCGCGGCCACGTTCTGCGCCGCGATCACCTGGGTCACCATGGCCTGCCGTGCGCCGGAGAGGCCGTCGTCACCGCCGCCCGTCTGCTTGACGAGGGTGGGGTTCTGGACCACGTGGACGACGTCGCCGACCGCGTAGGCGCCGAAGCCATGCACGCGCAGCACCGACAGCAGCAGCTCGTACACGGCGGCGCGGTCGAGTTCGGTGTTGGACACCACCGTCACCGTGCCCTTGATGCGGGGGTCGATGACGAAGGGGCGTCCGGTGATCTGGGAGACCTGCGTGATGAACTGCCGGATGTCCTGGTCGCGGGCGTTGATCTCCCACGTCGGTTCGGCCGTGGCGGACGGGGTCTCCTGGGCGTCGGCCACCGGCGTCGCCAGCCATCCGCCGGCGACGATGCACGCCATCGACGCTGCCCGCAGGAATCGCATCGGCTGCTACCGCAGGGACGCCTGCACGAAGAAGCGTCGCTCGCCGCGCTGGACCTCGAGTCGGGCGGCCCCGGCGGCGAGGACGTTGTCGATCTCCATGCGGTCCCTGCGCACGTCGCCGACCGGACGCCCGTTGACGGAGACGATCACGTCCCCGGCCTGGAGACCGGTCTGTGCCAGTTGCGGCGCGTGGGCGAGCGATCCGACGCGGTAGCCCCGCGTCTCGGACGGGGACACGGCCTGCAGGCCGATGTCGCTGAGCACCTGTTCGGGGTTCTCCTGGAGTCGCGTCCGGTAGGCGGCGACCACGGAGCGCGCGGTCTCGGTCTGGCTGCGGTAGCGCGGCGCATCGCTGGGCGCGGCGTCCGGGAGCGACCGCTCGGGAGTCGGGCGCGCAATCGCGGGTTCCTGCCCGGTGTCACCCGTGCCGGCCGTCAGGGGCAGGTCGTTGAACCGCAGCGCTTCGCGCACCCCGCCGCGACTGATCACAACGAGGTCGGAGTGCACCTCGGCGAGCCGCGCCCCGCCCGGGATCGAATCGCCGACCCGATAGATCTCCGCAGCCCGGCCCCCCGTCCCGATGACCGCCACGGAGGCATCGGGATCGCTCGCCTCGAACACGGCCGCAAGCACGAGATTGAGCCTCGTGTCCGGGGTCCTGTCCAGGGCCGCGGCCGTTGCGTCGCGGGATCCGGGCCGGCCGAAGAGGTGCCATGCGGCGATGCGCTCGATGTCGACGGCCTGAGTCGCGCCCTGGGGTGTCATCGGCGCGGAGGAGACCCGTTCGGCATCGGGACTCACGGCGAAGAACCACACGCTCTGGGCAAGCGTGACGGCGATACCGACGACGATCCCTGCGATCGCCAGCACGCGCGCGGGCTCGACGAGTTTCGCGGCCTGATCGAACAATGCCATACCCGGGTCCCTTGGAGTTCCATTGTAGCCGACGGGGACTCCGGCCGGGACCGAAGCGGCGGTCGCTACAGGATCTTCTCGGCCACCTCGATCACCACCGCTTCCGCGGGTCCGCCGCCCGGCCAGGGCATGCCGACAAGTTCCGTGAACCGCTGGGTGATGCCGATGTGCGCCCACCCCTCCGGGTCCAGCCGGACGCGCACGAGGGGGACGTCCTCACCGGCGGCGCGGACGGTAAGGACGGGTTCGCCCCCGACGGTGTCGACCCGCCCGTCGAGGGGCGGCAGGTCCGTGCGGAAGTGGCCGCCGGCGAGACGGTATCCCACGGGGCCGCCCGTCCAGTGGAGGTTGCCCTCGATCGCCTCGGGAACCAGGTCGTGAGAAGCCCTGGCCTCGAGCCGCGAGATTTCGAGGGCGCCGCCGACCGCGATGTCGTACGGTGCGAGGGTGCGTTCGATGAGTATGGGGCCGACGCGGCCTGTCGCATCGAAGGCCGTGCCCCCGAAACCGACGTCGCCCTGGCCGTCGAGGTCGTAGCCGGGGTCCTCGATGCGCCAGTCGAAGCGGAGCCGCCCGTCGAGCAGGCCGGCCGCGTCGAAGGCCCAGGCCAGTCGGCCGGCCGGCCACCCGTCGAACAGCAGGTTCGCCCGACCGTCCCAGAGCCGCCCCTCGACGCCTGACAGGCGCACCGGCCCCTCGTCGCCGACAGCGACGCGCACGAGTCCCGCCGGCGCCAGGTAGACCGCGCCGGCCAGGAAGGCCGCGAGGCCGATCGCAATGACATGTGTAGCGCGCACGCGCCTCTCAGGCCCGGAGGAGGAGGTTCTCCAGCACGCGCTGGTACATGTACGCCAGAACGTCGATGTCGCCGACGGCGACGTGCTCGTCGACCTTGTGGATCGACGCGTTGATGGGGCCGAGTTCCACGACCTCCGCTCCGGTGGGGGCGATGAACCGTCCGTCCGAGGTGCCGCCGCCGGTCGAGTGCTCCGGTTCGCGGCCGACCTCGTCCCGGATCGCGTCGCTAACGGCCCGGGTGAGGGACCCGGGATGCGTGAGGAAGGGCGCGCCCGAGAGATGCCAGGCGATCTCGAACCGCACGCCGCCTTCGCGCAGCGTCCGTTCGACTTCCGCGCGCAGGGCGTCCGCCGTCTGCTCGGTGTTGAAGCGGAAGTTGAACAGCGCCGTCAACGTACCGGGGATGACGTTCGCCGCGCCGGTGCCGGCGGCGATGTTCGAGACCTGGAAGCCGGTGGGCGGGAAGGACGCGTTGCCGGCGTCCCAGGTGCGGCGCGCCAGGCTGTCGAGCGCTCCGAGCACCGAGTGGATGGCGTTCGAGGCGGCGTCCGGGTACGCGACGTGGCCCTGCACGCCGTGCACCGTGAGGCGTCCGTTGAGGGACCCGCGGCGGCCGACGCGTATGACGTCGCCGAGGCGCTCGCTGGAGGAGGGCTCGCCGACGACGCACCAGTCGATGGTCGTGCCCCGCTCCTGAAGATGCTCGACGACCTTCACCGTCCCGTTCACGGCGTCGGCCTCCTCGTCGCTGGTCACGAGGAAGGCGACGGATCCCCGGTGGTCGGGATGATCCGCGACGAACCGGCGCGCCGCGACCAGCATGGCCGCGAGGCTCGACTTCATGTCCGCGGCGCCCCGCCCGTACAGGAGGCCGTTCCTGAGGTGGGGCTCGAACGGCGGCGAGGTCCAGGCCTCGAGCGGACCGGCTGGTACGACGTCCGTGTGTCCGGCGAAGACGAGGAGCGGACCGTCCGTCCCCCGCCGTGCCCAGAAGTTCGTCACGTCGCCGAAGGGCAGTCGCTCCACCTCGAAGCCGAGGGGCGTCAGGTGCCGGATCATCAACTCCTGGCAGCCGGCGTCGTCCGGCGTCACGGAAGCGCGGCGGATGAGTTCCCGGGTCAGGGCGAGAGCGTCGGAACCGGCTCCCTCGCGCGCCGCGGCGGAAGGGTCAGCCACTCAGGCGCCCCGTGGGTCAGTTGTGTGCATGCAGCTTGGCGTTCAGCTCGATGGCCGCGCGGTTGGTCCGGCACTGGACGGCGCCGGTCTGGCTGTGGCGGATGAAGAGCATGTCGTTCTGCCCGGCCAGTTCGCGCGCCTTGACGGTACGAACGACCGTCCCGGACTCGTCGATGACGTCCACGATCGTGCCTGCGGTGATGTAGAGCCCCGCTTCGATGGTGCACCGGTCGCCGAGGGGGATCCCGCAGCCGGCGTTGGCGCCGACCAGGCAGTGCTCGCCGATCGTGATCACGATCTGGCCGCCCCCGGAGAGCGTGCCCATCGTGCTCGCGCTGCCGCCGAGGTCGGTGTGGGCGCCGAGGGTGACTCCCTGGGACACGCGCCCCTCCACCATGTTCGGGCCGACGGCCGCGGCGTTGAAGTTCAGGAAGCCCTCGTGCATGACGGTCGTTCCCTCGCCGAGGTAGGCGCCGAGCCGGACGCGGCTCGCGTCGGCGATGCGCACGCCGGACGGGGCGACGTAGTCGGTCATGCGGGGAAACTTGTCGACGGCGTGCACGGTCAGCGTCTCGCCGCGGCTGCGCGCCGCCGCGACCCGCGCGGAGAGGTCCCGCGGATCGACCGGCCCGTCGCTGGTCCAGGCGACCGTCGGCAGGTGCTCGAAGATGCCGTCGAGATTGAGCGTGTTCGGCAACGCCAGCCGATGTGACAGCAGGTGGAGCTTCAGGTAGGCCTCGGGGGTGGAGGCGACCGGTCCGTCCGTCTCGAGGGCGACGGCGGCGAGCGGCTTCCCGAGTCCGGCCAGCATCCGGTACGCGTCGGCGGCATCCGCCTGGCCGTCCTCGCCCAGGGCCGCGGCCACGCGCTCCGCGGCTTCCGGGGTCGCCGCGGCATCGCTGCCCACGGCCCGCGCGGCGGCTGCCGTCGCCCCTTTCGCGTCGCGCAACGGAGCGGGGAACCAGGTGTCCAGCACGTCCCCGGCCGCGTTGTGGCTCGAGATGCCCATGCCGAACGCGAACAGGCCGCTCATGGAATCCTCCGACGATGGAACGAAAGCGGGGGAGCGTAGCGACCGCGGTCGGCTTGTTCAAATGTACGGGGAGTGCCGCGCATCAGGTGAGCGGCCTGTCCCCGGAACGGGCCAGCGGGCGCCCGGCGTCCGCCACCGCGACGGCCAGCACGATCTCGTCGGCGCGCGGTGCGCCCGGCACCATGACGGTCATCGTGTCGAAATGGTCGAAGGACCAGCCGTCGTCCTTGTGGCCCAGGGGCAGGTCGATGAGTGTGCCGACCGCTCCGACCTTGACGTTCGAGGGGATCAGCGCCTTGCCGCCGCCCACCGCGGCGCGCAACGGCTTGCCGAGCCTCGGATGGATCATGGCGGCGCCGTGCTCGAACTCCCCGGCGGCGCCGACGATCGCGGCCTTGCCGTAGCTCACCGGCGGGCCGGCCAGCAGCGCGACGGCTTCGCGGGCCAGGCGTTCCCCGGCGCTTCCGCCGAGGTCGAACAGGGGTGAGAGATCGGATTCGAAGGCGCCGACACAAGGGTTCGCGAGCACCGCGAGCGCGGCGACACGCACGATGGGCGGGCACTCCCGGCCGGACTCGTTCGAGTGAACGGTCTCCCTGACGACCACTGTCTTTCGCGGGTCCACGCGCATCCCCTCCCGGAGAAAAAGCCTTGACTTCGCCTCGCATTGTGCAACGGTTGCGGCTCTTCTGCCCGCCGAAGGAGACGCTGGATGCGCCGGAAGATCGCATGGGCGGCGGCGCTCGCAGGGTTCGCCGTGGGCGCGCACGTCAACGCCGACCTGGCCGCCGCACTCGCCTCGGGAGACCGTGCGGAAGAGGACCGGGCCCGCGACGCGGGCCGCAAGCCGGCGGAGGTCGTCGCGTACCTCGGCATCGGCCCGGGGATGACGGTCATGGACCTGATGGCTTCCGGCGGCTACTACACGGAGGTGCTGTCGCTGGCCGTGGGACCCACGGGCAAGGTCTACGCGCAGAACCCTCCGCTGTTCCTGCGGTTTGCGGACGGGATGTACGACAACGCCATGACGGCACGGCTGGCGGATGACCGGCTGGGCAACGTCGAACGGGTCGACCGCGACCTGGCGGAACTGGGCATCGATTGGGGTTCGCTGGATGCGGCGTTCACCGCGCTCAACTTCCACGACGTGCACAACGGCCTGGAGGAGGGCTCGGGGGGCGACGACGCGGCGGCGGCGTTCCTGCAGGTCATCAAGGCGCTCCTGAGGCCCGGCGGCGTGCTCGGCATCGTCGACCACTACGGGGATCCCGACAAGGACAACACCGGCCTGCACCGCCTGAACGTCGTCGCGGCCGTATCGATCCTCGAGGCCTCCGGCTTCATCGTCGAGGCGTCGGCCCTGCTGCGCAACCCGGCGGACGACAGGACGACCATGGTCTTCGACCCGGCGATCCGCGGGCAGACGGACCGGGTGCTCTACAAGCTGACGAAGCCGCCGGAGTTGCCGCCACCGGTGTCCGAGGACAACGCTCCCGCTGGAGACCTGCCATGACCATTGACCTTTACACGTTTCCGACGCCGAACGGGCGAAAGATCTCCATCGCGCTCGAGGAGTTCGGGCTCGACTACGAGGTCCACCCGGTCCACATCGGCAAGGACGAGCAGTTCGAGCCGTCGTTCCTGGCGATCAGTCCGAACAACAAGATTCCCGCCATCGTCGATCGCGAGAACGGTCGGTCGATGATGGAATCGGGCGCCATCCTGCTCTACCTGGTCGACAAGACCGGGCGGTTCGGGGGCTCCGACCGCTGGACCACTCTGGAGTGGCTCATGCTGCAGATGGGCGGCGTCGGGCCGATGCTCGGACAGGCGCACCACTTCCTGCGCTTCAACGTCGGCAAGGCCCCCTATGCGGAGGAGCGCTACGCCGCCGAGGCGAAGCGCCTTTACGGGGTGCTCGACCGCCGGCTCGCGGACCGGGCGTATCTCGCCGACGAGTACTCGATCGCCGACATGGCGACCTGGCCCTGGATCTCCCGGTACGAGTGGCAGGGCATCGACTGGGCGGACTTTCCGAACCTCAAGCGCTGGTACATCGAGATCGCGCAGCGTCCGGCCGTGAAACGCGGCTACGATGTGCCCATGAAGGTGAACGACATCCCCATCCCGGAGTGACCCGGGCGCCATGGCCCGACGGCTCCATCTCCTCCTGCCGCTTGCGCTCGCCGCGGTGCCGCCGGCGCAGGCCCTCGACCTCGAGTATCGCGGCGTCATCGGCGGGACCGCGGCGGGCTCCGCCTACGTGCGGGTCGAGTCCGACGGCGAGCGCTACCGCGTGCGGGGGGTGATGCGCACGCACGGCATGTGGGACGTCCTCGCGCCGTGGAACGCGCGCTTCGTCGTCACGGGCCACATCGGGGAAGGCGGCGTCGTTCCGGAGACACTGGTGCTGCACGAGAAGGACCGGCGCAAGGACCGCACGATCCGGGTCGCGGACGGCGTACTCCGGCAACTGAAGGACGGCAAGCTGCGCCCCGAGCGGCCGGCGCCCGCCGGCGTGGACCTGATGTCCGCCCTGTGGGTGGACGCGAGTTGCGCAGCGGAGCAGGTGCTCAACAACGGCCGGCACTACTACACGATGACGCGTACGGCACACGCCGTCGGGGACGACGGCGTGGAGCGCTGCGAGTACGGCATCGTCGATGATGACGGCGAACGGTCGAAGGGCCGCATCGAGCTTGCGTTGCGCGATGACCGGCGCGTGCCGCTCAAGATCGTGATCGAGGAGCGCATCACGCGCGGCCTGGAACTCGTGCGGGCCGGGGCCGGGCCGCTGTTCGAGGACTGGGAGGACGCGCCGGTCCCGGCGGCGGTGCTGGCGCCGGCCGGGGAAGCCGCTGCCCCTCCCTGAGCCGGATTCCGGCCCGTCAGTCGGATCCGCGGCCTGTGCTGGCGAGTTCCGCGAGTTCCGCGGACGATGTCAGCGTCATGCCGCTGAAGTCGACTTCACGGAACACGAGGCCCGACGCCTCCACGTTCTCGAACGTCGTGTCGTCGAGGCGGCAGTCCACGAACTCGCAGTGTTCGAGGACGGAGCGTTCCATCCGCACGTTGCGCAGGGCGAAGAGTTCCCTGGGGTCGATGCCGCGGATCCAGTCGCCGTGCCGCAGCGTGCAGTGCACGAGGCGCGCGTGGCGGCAGGTGAGCCCCAGGATGCGCAGCCCGCTGACGCTGACGTCCGACAGAGTCGTGTCGTGCAACGTCCAGTCCCGGCCGGCGACTCCGTTGAGGCCCAGGCGGTCCAGCGTGCTGCCCTCCTCGAGCGCCAACCCGTTCAACTGCACCGCGTTCCAGCGGGCGTCGCGGATCGTGCTGCCGGAGAGCGCGACGTCCGTGGCCTGGGTCGCGTTCAGGCGGCACCGTTCGACGCTGGCGGAAGACAGGCGCCAGGCGGCGAGCCGCGTGGCGTTGCACTGGTTGTCCGTGACCGTGCCGTCCTCGAGTTCGAAGCGATCGAAGGACGAGGCCCGCAGCGCGTTGCGCGCGAACACCGACCGGCCGCAGTCCAGTCGTTCGATGCCGGCGGCGTGCAACTCGTTGTCGGCGAAGGTGGACTCCGACAGCCGCATGCGGGTGACCCGGGCGAGGTTGAGAGTGTTGCCTTCGCAGCGGAAGTCTTCCCCGTCCGGCGGCTCGGCCTTCGAGAACGTCGCCGCATTGGTGTCGTTCACCCACGACTCGGGCCGCAGCGCCTCGCCGATGCCCTTCGATGCGCGCGCCAGCACGTTGCCGAACTCGCGCCCGAGGTTGCCGACAGAGCGTTCGAGGTCGTCGAACGAGGGACGGGTCCGCTCGCGGCCGGGGGACGCTTCCCGGGCCAGCGCCTCGATGCGCGCCACGGCCTCCTCGCGGGTCAGTTCCCCCCTTTCCTGCATCGCGAGGATGCGTTCGATCTCGTCGCGCATGGACACCGGCGCCCGACCTCAGCCGATCTCGACCATCTCGAAGTCGCTCTTCGGCGTGCCGCATTCCGGGCACAGCCAGTCCTCGGGCACGTCGTCCCAGGCCGTCCCTGGCGCGATGCCGTCGTCGGCATAGCCCGCCGCCTCGTCGTAGATGAAGCCGCAGGTCATGCATTGCCATTTCTTCATGCGGAGATCTCCTCCTTGATTCGTTGAGCTCTCGCGGCAAGCTCGGCCCCTGCCAGGGGCGCTTCGGCCGCGGGTGCGCTCCAGACCGGGTCCGGCCACGCCGGGTCGTCCCGGCGGCGCGCGATGACGTGTACGTGCAACTGGGAAACCTGGTTCCCGAGCGCCGCGACGTTGATCTTGTCCGCATCGACGATGCGCCCCAGGGCTCCGGAGACGGTCTCGATCTCGTCGAACAGGGTGGCGCGGTGCTCCCGAGGCACGTCGTGCAGGTCGCGCAGGCCAGCGATGCGGGGCACCAGGATCACCCAGTGGAAGCGGGGATCGCGGGCAAGCAGGGCCGTCGAGAGGGGCAGGTCGCACAGCGTTTCGCAGTCCGTGGTCAGCCTGGGATGCATCTCGAAAGCCATCGCTCGGCGCGCTCTCCGAAGGAAGCCGGCGGGGCAGCGCGCCGGCCTGTTGAGAATCCTGAAACGGTGGGTATAGTACCTGCCTTGACGGGTGGGTCTCGACCTTGCGCGAGCCCGGATAGCGCGTTGTCCTTGGAGAGCGATACATGAGCGAAGCGGTGCAACTCGACACCGGACACGAACTGGACCTTGGCTGGATGGACCAGCACGGGCAGTGGGACACGAAGGCCGAGCAGAGCAAGTACGGCCTGACCCTGGCCGACATCCAGATCGGCGAATACGGCGACGCCCCCGTCGAGAGCGACAACCAGACGGGCCGGCCGAGAGGCGCGGCGGAGCGTCCGGGCTCCTACCGGATCGGCAACTACGCCGTGCGCACGAAGAGCGAGATCTGGCTCGACAACGCCTCCTTCCTCTACGAGGAAGCGCTGCAGCGGCAGTGGAGTTCGGCGACGGACATCCCGTGGCACACCATCGAGCCGCTGCCGGACGACATCGAGCAGGCCCAGTGCACCATGGACACGTTCCTCACGGAGGTCGAGTTCGTGGCCGGCGACGTGCCGGCGCGCTGGATCTCCCAGACGACCCCGGACTTCTTCGAGGCGCGCAACGTGCTCCTCTGCCAGGTGATGGACGAGTCGCGCCACATGGACGTGTTCCGCAAGCGCGCGCTGGCGAACGGCGGAGGCCTGATGAAGGCGACCGGCGGGACCGCCGGGGTCGTCGGCAGCATCGACCTGTCGCGGGACTTCACCGAGATGTCGTCCCGCCTGCACATCTCCGGCGAGGGCGCCGTGCTCACCATTTTCCGGATGGGTGAACTGATGGCGTACAACGACGCCGAGAAGGCCATCTACCGGCTGTGCGCGCAGGACGAGGCGCGGCACGTCGCGTTCGGCGTCATGCACATGCGCTACATGGCCGAGACGGCGCCGGAACGGCACGAGGAGATCCACTGCTACCTCGACGAGGCGGAGCGGGGGATTCTCGCGGGCTCGCAGAACCCGGCGGGGCAGTTCCCGACCACCTCGGAATCCATGGCGATCCTGCTCGGCGGCGGCAAGAAGCACTTCGACGAAGGGCGCAACAAGCTCATCGCCATCCGCCGGCGTCAGCTTTCCGAGTACATCAAGCGCGTCAGGAGCGCGGGCTTCGGCGACCGTTTCGACAACGGCCGCTCGCAGGTCCCCGAGATCCTGGCCGACATCGCCGCCTAGGCGACCGACGCGGTACGTGCCCGCCTCCCGGGCGGGCGTCTTTCCTCCACCTCCATAGACGGGGCACCCAACGTTGGCCAAGAAACGCGCACAGGCGAAGTCCTCGACCAGACGGGTCGAAACGGTGTCGACGGAAGGCGCCAACATCATGACCCCGGTGCCCAATCCGAAGTTCGAATGGATGAACCAGTCGCGGCAGTGGGGCGTGCGGGTCAAGCCGGGCAAGAAGGGCCTGACCCTCGGCAGCCTGAACGTCGGCATCTACGGCGAGGTCCCGACGGAGTGGAACGACCAGACCCGCAACCCCCGGGGCGCGATCGCCCGCCGGGGCATGCCGCCGGTCGGGTACGCGATACGCGAGAAGGCCGGGATCTGGGCGGACTGTGCCGCCGACCTCTACGAGGAAGCCATCCAGCGGCGCTGGGCGCCGGCGACGGACGTCCCCTGGGACACGATCGAGCCGCTCCCCGACGATGTCGAGCGCGCGGTGTGCCAGGTGTGCACCGAACTCTCGCAGTACGCGAACGTGGACATCGAGACGATCTCGTCGTGGCAGCACCAGATGGCCTACGGCTATCACGAGGTGAAACAGTTCCTCGCGACGGCGACGTTCGATGCGGGACGCCACTACGAGGTGTTCCGCAAGCGGGCGCTCAGGAACGGCGGCGGCCTGGGCCTCGAGTCGCCGGGCGAGGTGAACCGCATGATCCTCGAGAGCCGCGGCGGCTGGACGGAGGCGGTCACGTATCTCTTCCTGCTGCGCGGCACCTACGCGATGACGATGCTGCGCTACCTCGAACGCTTCGCGCACAACGACGCCGAGCGGTTCATCTACGGACACGTCATCCAGGACCGCGCGCGGCACATGGCCTACGCGCTCGATCACCTGAAGTACTCGGTCGCCCACGTGGAGGACCAGACCACGGTCCTCGCGACACTGCTCTTCATTGGCGACCGTCTCTTCGCGCGCGAACTGCGCGACCCGGTGCTGCGCGAGGCGCTCGCCATCATTTTCGGCGGCGGCGTGGAAGGTGCGCGCACCCATGGCATGGCGACCTGGGAGGCGATGATGCGCGAGTTCATGGCCCGCTACGAGGGCACCTGCGAGTGGCTGCGGGTGCGGCGCGCCCCGGACCGGATTCCCGAGGAGATGCGGCGCTTTCTGCCGGAAGCCGACTGATGGCGAGGTTTCCATCGGAAGCATGGTTCGGCGCGGTGGCGGGCGTCTTCAACGGTGACGACAGCTACCAGGGCGCCGGCGGCGGCCACTGCAACTGCACGGCCGGCCTGGTCATCGAGGGCAGGAACGAGGGCAAGGACGAAGACGTGGTCGAGGAGGTGTTCGTGCTGACCTTCGAGGGCGCGGAGTGCAAGGGCGGCGTGGAGGCCGACGAGGCCGCGCTCGACGAGGTCGACTTCTACATGCACATGCCCCGGGTCGACTGGCGGGAGATGCTCGAGGACATCCGCGACCATGGCCACGCCACCGAGAACCACACCCTCAACAGCCTGGACCTCGAGCGGGACGATGGTCTGTCGACGTCGAAGCACGGGGACCAGTACCGGGAAGACCTTTTCTTCCGCTACAACCAGACGCTGCAGTTCTACTTCGACGCGTCCGCGCGCGTGAAGACGGCGTTCTCCTGAAGGGAATAGATGACCATGCCCCAGCTCGACTGGCTCGAAGGCGCCAAAGAGGCGCTCAACGTCGATCCCGCCTACCGGAAGCTCGGCAGCGCCGACGTCGTGATCGGCTTCAAGGCCGGCAAGACGATCCGCAAGGTCACGCTGGAGGCCTTCGAGGTCGGTGCGGTCGAGGCCATCGGGGAGGACGACCTGCGCGACGTCGAACTGGTCATCGACATGCCGGCGCGCGACTGGACGAACTACCTCAAGCGCCGCGGGAAAGGCGCGGGGCCGTCGCTGCTGTCACTGGACACCGACCGCGAGATCGTCAGCTCCCGCAACGTCCTCGACAAGATGAAGTTCGAGCGCTACCACCTGTCCATCCAGGCCCTGATCGACAAGGGGGCGGAACTCGCCGCCTGACGACGCGCCATGCCCATCTACGAATACCGCTGCAGCGACTGCCGGGCGGTAACGTCGGTAATGGCTCCGATCTCCCGCGCCAACGCGCCCTGTCCCTGCGAACGCTGCGGCAGCGAACGGACCCGCCGCATCGTCTCCCGGCCCTCCGTGCACCTGTCGAACCTCTCGAAGCTCGAACGCCTCGATCCGAAGTACGACAAGATGGTGGACCGGGCCATGGAGAATACGCGCGGCGCGGACCCGGACCGGCTCATCAACCGTCGCGGGGACATCTCGAAGGGCCTGCCGGACAAGACCTGACCGCGGCGCCGCTTGACAATCCTCCGCGAGCGGCGCTAGACAGGGCGACAGCACGCGGTGAGGGGACCCATGGACATCGAAGCGCTGAAGACTTCCACCGGGGTCACGGACGATCCGGCCCGATCGGGGTCTCTTCCCGCTTGGGCCTACCTCGACCCGGACGTCTACGAGCGGGAGAAGCATGAGCTGTTCTACAAGACGTGGCACTACGCCGGCTGGGTGGGCGACCTGCAGGCGCCCGGCGACTACCTGACCGCGGAGCTGATCGACCAGAGCGTGATCGTCATGCGCGGCCGGGACGGCGCGCTGGAGGGCTTCCACAACGTCTGCCAGCATCGCGGTCACCGCCTGCTCGAGGACAGCGGCAGAGTGGCCGCGATCACCTGTCCCTACCACGCCTGGGCCTACGACCTCGACGGCAGCCTGAAACGCGCGCGGGCGACGGAGCACACCGCGGACTTCGATCGAGGCTGCTTCTCCCTGAAGCCGGTTCGGGTGGAAGTCCTGGCGGACAAGTTCGTGTTCTTCAACCTGGACCCGGACGCGGCGCCGCTCGGTCCGCGGGTCGAGGACTACGTGGCCGACATCCGCCGCGAGCTGCCGCAATTCGACCGGCTGGTCAAGGTGGCGCCCCGGCAGCGGACCGAGGAGGAAGAGCGGAGGTACGCGGAAAACTCCACCATCCGGGCGAACTGGAAGATCGTCATGGACAATTTCCTGGAGTGCTATCACTGCCCGCCCGCGCACCCCGGCTTCCTGCGGGACCTGACGTTCGACGACCTGACCTACACGGGGCATGAGCTCTGGGCCAAGCAGGAGAGCGGCACGCGCCGCCCCGACGGCGACAGGCAGATTTTCTGGACGCTCTTTCCCGGCTTCGTGTTCTGGAACTCGGGCACGCGGGAGAAGCAGGCGATCCACGCGATGAACTTCGTCGTTCCGGAGGGCCCGGCCCTCACGAGCATGGGCCGCATGGACGTGTACCGGCTGCCCGAGGAGGCGGACACGGAGGAGTGGCGGCCGGACTGGGGCGATGTCGGGGGCGAGGACAAGTCGCTCTGCGAGTCGGTGCAGAAGGGTCTCGCGTCTCTCGGCTACGACCGGGGCCGCGTCATTCACAACCCGGGCAGTGGCAACAACGAGGAGGCGATGCACGCGTTCCAGCGTTTCGTCGTGCGGGCGCTGGGCATCTGAGCCTCGCGGACGGACTCCTCGACCACCCGCGCCAGGTCTACCGCCTGGCGCACGTGGCGGTATGGCACGTTGCCGGTTACGCGGGCCTGATCGGCCACCTCGTGCTCATCATGACGGCGGCGCCCGGCGACTACGGGTACGGCTGGACCGACGCCGAGGCGGTGCGCCTCTACGGACTGTTCACCGGACTGGTCCATGCCTCGCCGCTGCTCGGCGGCTGGGTCGCCGACGCGTTCCTGGGTCAGCGGCGGGCGGTCGTGCTCGGCATGTGGCTGCAGGCGCTGGCCGTCTTCGCCCTGGCCGGCGTGTGGCTGCTTCCGGCGCTCGCGGAAGCGGTCTACGACATCCCGGTGCGGCAGGTGATCCTGGCGGCGGAGCTGCCGGTCGCGCGCCCTGGCCTCGATGGGGCGGAGGCCGCGCTGCTGAGTGCCGCCGCCGGTCACGCCGGCGGGTCCGTCGCCCCGGACGGGATGGCCGCGATGGCGGCGACGGCGAGCGCGACATACGGCGCGATGACGGCGCTGTTCTTCGGCGGCCTGGTGGTCTTCGTGGCGGGCTTCGGACTGCAGTCCCCGACGCTTGCCGCCATGTTGGGATCGCTCTACGACGACGGCCGCGGCAAGCGGGAGGGCGGCTACACGCTGCTGTTCATGGGCGCCATGGTCGGCTTCGTGGTGGGCGCCCTGATCTCCGGCATGGTCGCGAGCCTCGTCGGCTGGGTCGAGGGCCTGGCCTGCGCCGGGGCGATGGTGGTGGTTGCGGCGGTCCTGCTGTCGCGAGTGCGCCCCGCGGTCGCGCGGCGGAGTCCCGCCGCGCATGGAGCGGGCCTCGGGGATCGGCGCTGGTCGCTGACCGACGACGACCGCCGGAGGGTCCTCGCGATCCTTGCGCTCTGCTTCACCTACTTTGTCTTCATGTCCGCCTTCGAACAGTGGGGCGGATCGTTCAGCCTGTATGTCCAGAACCACACCGACCGCATGGTCGCAGGACTCGAGGTGCCGACGCTCTGGATCCACTCCGTGCAGGCGCTGTTCGTGCTCGTGGTCGGGCCGGTCATGCTCGTCGTCTGGAACGCCCTCGACGAACGGGGCGTGTGCCGGGCGCCTCCGGCCAAGATGGGCGTGGGACTGCTGCTCACCGCCGGCGCCTTCCTCATCATGGTGGCGATCCTGCCGGCCGGGCTCACCGACCAGGGCGGCAAGACCCACCTGTTCTGGCCCCTGGCCTTCTACCTGGTCATCACGTTCGGCCAGATGACCGTGGTGCCGGTCGGTCAGGCGTTCGTGAGCCGGGAGGCGCCGCCACGGCTCGCGAACACCGTGATGGGGGTCTGGCTGCTCTTCGGTGGCGTCGGCATCTGGGTGTCCGGACAGATCGGCGCGCTGGCGGAGCCGTTCGGTATCCGGAACGTCTACCTGGGCATCGCGGCCGGCTGCGCGGTGGCCGCCGTCGCGGCCTTCACGGCCAGACACCGCATCATGCGCCTGCTTGAACGCCCGTCCACGCCTGGACCTCGGTCCACGCCCCCATCGCGAACAGCAGCGCCACGGTAAGCGCCGCGCCGATCACGAGGATGAGGAGAAAGGCGGGGGTCGAGAGGAGTTCGTTGCCCTCGCCCGAGGCGGACCGCGCGGCCCCCCGGCGGCTACGCGAGATCACCCAGATCACCCCGAGGAGGATCAGCGCCGGGATGAGCAGTTGGACGAGGTAGCGCATCGATTGGTGGAGCCGCCCTGCGTCGATCGAGCATACCCGCGGGCGAGACGGAGTGGCAAATGCTGGCCTGGCTGACGGAGCACTGGTTCGCGGTGGCGCTCTTCGCCGCGTACACCGGCTTCCTCGTCTCGCACGCCCGGGCGGGGATGCGGCGGGGGAGGGCGGTCAGGGACTTCTACGTTGGCGGGCGCTCGATGGGCGGCGTCGTCATCGGCGTGTCGTTCTACGCGACGTTCGCGAGCACCAACAGCTACATCGGACATGCCGGGAAGGGTTACGAGTACGGCGTGCCGTGGCTCACCATGGCCGTGCTCCTCGTGGTGATGGCGTTCGTCTCGTGGCGGGTGGTGGCGCCGAGGTTGCGGCGCTTCACCGCGGAATGGGACTCCGTGACCGTGCCGGACTTCCTCGCGGTGCGCTTCGCGAGCCGTCGGGTCCGGGTCGCCGCCGCCCTCGTGATCGCGTTCTCGAGCCTCCTGTACCTGATCGCGATCTTCAAGGGCGCCGGCAACCTGTTCGAGGCGTTCCTCGGCGTGCCGTATCCGGCCGCGGTGGGCATCACGCTCGTCATCGTGATGTCCTACACCTCCCTCGGGGGCTTCGTGTCGGTGGTGCGGACCGATGTCCTGCAGGGTGTGCTGATGGTCGTTGGCGCGCTCCTGCTCTTCGGCTTCGTGACGCGTGCCGCCGGGGGCGTCGAGGTGATCGGACAACTCGCGACGCGGCCGGACACCGCGTACCTGACGGAACTCAACGCGGCCATTCCCTTCGTGGTCCTCGTGGGCATCGCGCTCGCCGGCTCGCTGAAGCTGCTGGTGGATCCGCGCCAGGTAACCCGTTTCTACGGCCTCCGGGACGCCCGCAGCATCCGCACGGGCATGTGGATCGCCGGGATCGGCATCCTCGTCGTGCAGTTCTCGCTACTGCCGGTCGGGCTCTATGCGCGGTTCCTGCTCGACGGCGTGACGGACACCGACGTGGTCGTACCGCTCCTCGTGACGGATCGCGCTGTGTTCCCCGCGCTCGTGGGAGACTTCCTCGTGGTCGCCATCCTCGCCGCGGCGATGTCCTCCCTCGACAGCGTGCTCCTGGTCGCGGCTTCCGTGGTGGTGCGGGACATCCGCATGGAACTCGGCCCGCTCCCGGACCGGGCGGCCATCGCCTGGACGCGCTGGGGCGTCATCGGGTTCGCGGTCGTCGCGGCCGCGGTCGCCCTCGACCCGCCGGGCGGCATCGTCGAGATCACCATCTTCTCGGGCAGCCTGTACGCGGTGTGCTTCCTCCCGACCGTCGTGATCGGCCTGCACTGGCGGCGGGGCAGCGAGACCGCGGCGCTCGCGGCGTTCGGTACCGGGATCGCGGTGCTGGTCGGCTGGCTGCTGCTCGGCTGGCAGGCGCACCTGCACGAGGTGTTCCCGGCGCTCGCGGCGTCGACGCTCGTCTACGTCACGCTGGCGCGGCTCACGCCGTCCGTGGGAGACGCCAGGGTGACCGCGTTTTTCCACCAGTAGCCGTGACGTGGCGTTTGGCGGCCGCGGCTCATGGAGGTACACTATACGTTTAGCGCGCTCCGGGTCCGGAGCGCCTCCTCGCGACGACCCGTAGCGAAGGGCAGGAAAGGGGGACTCTCGAAACGTGTCGTTGCTGCTGCCGCTGGTCCTGGCCACCGCCGTGGGTGGCGACAGCGGGCCGCCCCTCCACCTGACCGAAGCGCCGCCCGGCACGCCCGTGTCCATCGACGGTCGCCTCGACGAGGAGGTCTGGCAGTCCGTCCCCGCGTCCGATTCGTTTCTGGTCGTGCAGCCGGACCGAATGCAACCCCCGCCGTTCCGGACCTCCGTGCGGTTCTTCTACACGGCCGAGGGCCTCTACGTGGGCGCGGACATGGAGCAGCCGGCCGATACGCTGGTCGAGCGCCTGAGCCTGCGGGACCAGGGGTACCTCACCCGGGACGCGTTCACCCTCAACCTGGACACCTCGGGCGAGGGGCGCTACGGCTTCTGGTTCCAGGTGGCCCTGGGCGGGAGCCTGTCGGACGGCACCCTGCTGCCGGAGCGGGACTACAGCACGACCTGGGACGGCGCGTGGCGCGGGGCCACATCGCGCACCGATGCGGGGTGGAGCGCGGAACTGTTCGTGCCGTGGGCCGTCGTCAACATGCCCCGGAAGGAGGGCAAGCGCCGGCTGGGTTTCTTCGGCCAGCGCTCGGTGGCGCACCGCGACGAACGCTGGGGCTGGCCGGCACTGCCCTGGTCGCGCCCGAAGTTCATCTCGGACTTCCAGCCGCTGGTGCTCGAGGGCGTGAACCCGCGCCACGAGTACGCCGTGGTCCCGTATGCCTCGAGCACGTACGACCGCCTGGGGCAAAGCGTCTCCGGCAAGGCGGGGCTGGACGTGCGTTGGCGGCCGTCCTCGGACTTCCGGATGACGGCCACCCTGAACCCCGACTTCGGCAACGTCGAGGCGGACGACGTGATCGTCAACCTGTCCGCGTTCGAGACGTTCTACCCGGAGAAGCGGCTGTTCTTCCAGGAGGACCAGGAGATCTTCGTCACGTCGCCGCGGGCGAGCCCCTATCGGCGCAGCTCCACCCCGCCCTTCCTGCTGCTGCACACGCGGCGTATTGGCGGGACGCCGCAACGGCCGCGGCTTGAAGACGGCCGCACCGTCGAGGAAGCGGCCTTCGCGCGCCCGACCGAACTCCTCGGCGCCGCGAAGTTGACCGGGCAGCGCGGCAACCTGCGCTGGGGGATGGTCGCCGCGATCGAGGACGAGACCGCCTTCACGGCCACCGACTCCACCGGGCGCCGGGAGCGCCTGCGCCAGGACGGCCGGGATTTCGAAGCGGTGCGGGTGCTCTACGAGCGCAGCGAGGGTCCGTACCGGGCCATCGGCTGGATGTCGACCCACGCGGACCGGCTCGACGGCGAAGCCCACGTGCAGGCACTGGACGGGCACTTCCAGACTTCCGACGGGAGCTGGCGGGCGGACGGGCAGGTGGTGTCTTCGGACGTGGTCGACACGCGCGGCTACGGCGGGTTCGTCGACGTCGTCTGGTCTCCGCGGCAGGGCTTGTCGCACTCGCTTTCCATGGACCACTTCGACGCCGATCTCGAGCTGAACGACATGGGATACCTGTACCGGAACGACCTCACCCAGTATCAGTATCGTCTGCGGGCGCAGCGTTCCGACCTCGGCTGGGTCCGCGACCGGTGGTCGGGGCTGTCGCTCGAATGGGGACAGAACCAGCGTGGCGAGCGGGTGGCGTCCGGGGTCGGCGTCAGCCAGACGTACCGGCTGAACAACCAGGGGGAACTGAGGTGGCGGGGCGGTTTCGATGCCGCCGGCCTGGACGACCGCGCGGCCTTCGGTACGGGGAGCTTCGAGATCAGGGACCGATGGGACCTGAACACGTCGTACGAGTCGGACAGTTCCAGGCGCTTCTCGTACGTGCTGGGCTTCGACTGGGAGGACGAACCCCTCGAAGGCGGCAAGGCGACCTACCAGGGCGCGGTCACCTGGCGTCCGACGGACCGCGTGACCCTCGAGGCGGGCCTCGACTACGTGAAGCGGGATGGCTGGCTCCTCTACAGGGGCGGTGACCGCATGACGTCCTTCGAGGCGGAGCAATGGATCCCGCGCTGGAACTTCGACTACTTCCCGAGCGCGCGCCAGCAGTTCCGGGTTGCCCTGCAGTGGGTGGGGGTGCACGCCCATGACACCGACTACTACCGGTTGCCGGACCGCGTGGGCGCACTGGTCCCCTCCACGGACGGACCAGACGCGGATGACGCGTTCACGATCTCGGAGCTGGCCCTGCAGGTCCGCTACCGGTGGGAGCTGGCGCCGATGTCCGACCTCTTCGTGGTGTACACCCGGCACGCGAGCCTGCCGAGCGCCGTGGACGAGGGCTTCGTGGGGCTGTTCTCGAACGCGCTCTACGAGCCGATCGCGGAACAACTGGTCGTCAAGGTCCGCTACCGCCTCGGTACCTGACCCGGCGCCCGCCCCGGCAAGCGTCGCGCGCGGCTGCCGGAGGTGACGCGCAGGAGCAGAAAGCGGACAATTCCCGGAGACGCTCAGGGGGACGCAAATCCATGGCCGCGCTCGACGGACTCCGCATCCTCGACATGACCCAGTGGGAGGCGGGTACCTGCTGCACGCAGTCCCTCGCCTTCCTCGGGGCGAAGGTCGTGAAGGTCGAGCAGCCGGACGTGGGGGATCCCGGACGTCGCCTCGGGAGCCGCGAGAACGACTCCGAGTACTTCGTCAACTGGAACAGCAACAAGCGCAGCGTCACCCTCGACCTCGACAATGCGGCCGGCCGCGAGCTGCTGCTCGCGATGGTCCCGCACTACGATGTCTTCGTGGAGAACTACGGCCCGGGCGTGGTGGAGAAGCTCGACATCGGCTACGACGTGATGCGGGGGATCAAGCCGGACATCATCTACGCGCGCATCAAGGGGTTCGGCACGAGCGGGCCGTACGCGCACTACAAGTGCATGGACATGGTCGCCCAGGCGGCCGCCGGGGCGTTCTCCGTCACCGGGTACCAGAACGGACCGCCGCTGCGGCCCGGCGTGACGATGGGCGACGCGGGCACGGGCATGCAGGCGGCGCTTGCCATCTCGGCAGCCTGGGCGCAGAAGCTGCGGACCGGCGAGGGCCAGCTCATCGAACTCTCCATGCAGGAGGCCATGACGTACTACATGCGCACGGCGATCTCCTACTCGAACTTCGGCAACGCCCCGACGCCGCGCCTGGGGGAAAGCGACAACGCGTTCGTCACGCTCTACCCCTGCGCGCCGGGCGGACTCAACGACTACGTCTTCCTGATGGCGGTGAACCCGCGCATGTGGGCGGCGGTGTGCCGCGTGATCGGCAAGCCCGACCTGCTGGAGGATCCCCGGTTCGCGACGGCGGAAAACCGCCGGGTGCACCGGGAAGCGCTGATGGACGAGATCTCGGAATGGACCCTCGGGCACACCAAGAAGGAGGCGATGGAGGCGTTCGCGGAGGCCGGCGTCTGCGCCAGCCAGGTGTACGAGACGCACGAACTGTTCTCCGACCGTCACCTGGTGGAGCGGGGGTTCGTCCACGAACTGCAGCACGCCGAACATGGCCATGTCCGGGTCCTCGGCTGGCCGGCGCGCATGTCCGCGAGCAGCGTGCCGATCGAGCCGGCGCCCCTCCTCGGCGAGCACACCGACGAGGTGCTCGCGGAGAACCTGGGGCTCGACGCCGCGACGCTCGGGCGACTGCGCGAACAGGGCGCCATCGGTCGCGAGCAGGTCCGCCGCGGCGAACGCCACGACGCGGCCGCGGGCTGAGTCGCGATGGCCGCCACGGAAGGGCGCACGGGCCCCCTGGATGGAATCCGCGTCATCGACTTCACGAACGTCGTGGCGGGTCCCTATGCCGCGATGATCCTCGCCGACCAGGGCGCCGACGTCATCAAGATCGAGGGTCCCCGGCGCCGCGACTTCGCGCGGGGCGCGGGGGAGGGCGCGTCGCAGCTCAACTCGGTGTTCCTGAACAACAACCGCAACAAGCGCTCGCTGTCCGTCGACGCGACGACCGATGCGGGCCGCGAAATCCTGTTGCGCCTCGCCGCGACGGCGGATGTCTTCGTGCAGAACTACCGCCCGGGCGTGATGACGCGGCTGGGCATCGACGAGCCGTCCCTCCGGACGGTGAACGGCAGGATCGTCTACGTATCCATGAGCGGCTTCGGCGAGTCCGGACCCTTCGCGCACAAGCCGGTCTACGACCCGCTCATCCAGGCCCTGTCCGGATTGACGACCGTGCAGGCGGGCTCCGACGATGCGCGGCCGAAGCTCATCCGCACCATCCTGCCGGACAAGCTCACCGGGATGACCGCCGCCCAGGCGATCTCGAGCGCGCTGGTGGCGCGGGAGCGCACGGGAGAAGGCCAGCACATCCGGCTCTCCATGCTGGACTCGGTCGTCGCCTTCATGTGGTCGTCCGACATGGGCCAGCAGACCTTTCTGGAGCGGGAGGTCTCGGCCCAGGCCGCCGCCACGATCATCGATCTCATCTACGAGACGAAGACCGGCTACATCACCATCTCGACAATGACCAACGACCAGTGGGCGGGGTTCTGCCGCGCCGCGGGGCGGGCGGAACTCATCACCGACGAGCGTTTCAGGACCGCGGGCGGCCGTCACCGCAATGCCGACGAGCGGCTCGCCCTCATCCAGGAGGTGCTCTGGACGCGGAGCGCGGACGAGTGGCTCGAGGTCCTCGATGCCGAGGGCGTGCCGTGCGCGCCGGTGCTCACGCGCAGCCAGGCCGTCGAGCATCCGCAGCTGCAGGCGAGCGGTATTCTCGTCGAGAGCGAGCATCCCCACGCGGGACGTCTCCGCCAGGCACGCAACGCGGCCGTCTTCGAAGGCGCGCCCATGCAGGTCCGCCACGGTGCGCCGCTGCTCGGCCAGCACACGGCGGAGGTGCTCGCGGAGCTCGGCTACGCGGAGTCCCAGGTGGAAGATTTCGTCGCGGCCGGGGTGGTGAGCGTCGCCCGGGACCGGGCCGGCGCCGAGCCGTAGGACGCCACCGCGCGCCAACCGCAGGGAACGGGGAAGGAGGAAAACACCATGCTACGTATCGTCTGTCGGGTAGCCGGAAGCCCGGGCGCCTTGAGCGCCGTGTTGCTGCTGGCGTGGGCGGTCCCGGCCGCAACGTGGGCGGCCGAGATCGAGGAGATCGTGGTCACCGCGGAGAAGCGCGAGGCATCGCTCCAGGAGACGCCGATCGCGGTGTCGGCGGTCTCGCGGGAGACCATCGAGACGCGGGGTCTCGACGGCCTGCGGCAGGTGCAGTTCGCGGTGCCCGCGCTCATGTTCAACGAGCTCGCGGACATGGCGCAGATGACCATGCGCGGGGTCGGGGTCGACATCTCGGAGATGAGCGCCGAGCCGGGCGTCGCGATGCACACCGACGGCGTGTACCGGGGCGGGCTGGTGTCGTCGGCTTCGCTGCTCTTCGACCTCGAGCGCATCGAGGTGCTGCGGGGACCGCAGGGCACGCTGTTCGGCCGCAACTCGACGGGCGGCGGGGTGAACGTCGTGACGCGGTTGCCGGGCGAGGAACCGGCCTTCAGCGCGAACGCGCTGTACGGCGACTACGGCCGCACCCGCGTCGAGATCTCGGGCGACGCGCCCATCTCTCCGGGCACGTTCTCGGTGCGCGCCGCGGTCGCCCACGACCAGCGCGACGGGTACGCGAGGAACCGGCTGCTCGGCCGCGAGGAGGACGCCGCGGAGGCGACGATGGCCAAGATCGCGGCGGTCATCAATCCGAGCGACCGCCTGGAGATCGTGCTGCGCGGCGAGTACCTCGACAGCGAGGTGACCGGCCCGACCTGGGTCGTGACGGACGACCACCCGGTGCCGCCGCTCCTGCTCAGCACCGGGAATCCGGGCGGCATCCTGAGCGTGCCCGGTACCGTGTGCGGGCCCATCACCTGCGCGGAGGCCCTGGGGCTCGATCTCAGCCGGCCCGGTACCTGGAGCGATGATCCCCGCAACCCGTATTCGACCGGCGGCTACGGCTCGGTTCGCGAGTCGCAGGGCCTGTCCGCCGTCGTGTCCTGGGACGCCACCGAGTCGGTGGAACTCAAGTCCACGACGGCCTGGTACGAGATCGACCAGGCATGCCCGATGCAGAGCATCGACGGGTCGGACATCGACTCCCTGACGATGGGGTGCTACCAGGACAACGTCGAGTGGTCGCAGGAGTTCACGCTCACCGCGAGCACGGAGCGGTGGGACTGGATTGGCGGCGTCTACTACTACAACTCGGACATCGAGGAGTTCTGGGACTACGAACTGCCGGCGTTCCAGGCGACCTTCGAAGCCATCTTCGGGCTCTTCGGGGGCCTCGGCGGCCCGCTGCCCCCGGGGTCGCTGGCGGCGTTCGGGACCAAGATAGACGGCACCGTCACGGGCGTGCCGTTCCTGCAGTTCCAGATCCTGCAGGAAACGACGTCCAAGGCCGTGTACGGGCAGACCACGTACAACTTCTCCGACCGGTTGCGCGGCACGGCGGGGCTGCGCTGGACGGAGGACACCAAGGACTACACCCAGACGGTGGTGAACAACCTCGGCGGAGACTTCTGCATGGGGCTCGGACTCGACGACGAGTGGAGCGAGATCACGGGCAAGGTCGGCCTGGACTACGACCTGTCGGCTGGCACGATGGTGTACGGCTCCGTCTCCACGGGGTTCAAGTCCGGCGGCTTCAACGGGGGCACCTGCGGCAACGGGTTCGACCCGGAGAACCTGGTGGCGCTGGAACTCGGCAGCAAGTCGCGCTTCCTCAACAACACGATGCAGCTCAACCTGTCGGCGTTCTACTACGACTACACGGACTTCCAGGCGCGGCTCTTCGTGAACAACGCTTCCGTCGCGGAGAACGCCACCGACGCGACCACCTACGGCTTCGAGGCCGAACTGCTGTGGCTCGCCACGGACCGCTTTCGCGTGGAGGGATCCGTTTCGCTGCTGAACGCGACCTTCGAGGACTTCCTGTCCACGGACCCGCTCAATCCGCATATCGGGATGAACTGCGACGCGACCGGCCTCGGCTGCCAGCAACAGCTCAAGGGGAACGACCTGCTGCGGGCGCCGGACGTGAAGGCGACGCTCTCCGCGGAGCTCGACTTCCCGCTGGCGGGGGGCAGCATGGTCACCGTGCGCGGCGAGTACGCGCACACCGGCGATCACTACCACACCGTGTTCAACAACGACTTCGCCCAACAGGAGGCCTTCGGCCTCACCAATGCGCGGGTCATGTGGAGCCCGGGCGGGCGGGTGGCCGACGGCGTGCGCGTGATGGCGTTCGTGGAGAACATCGGCGACGAGGAGTACGCGCTGATGCGCACGCCCAACGCCACCACCGGGGGCACGCTCTCGAATTACGCGCCGCCGAGGACGTGGGGCGTGTCGGTGCGCTATTCGCGCTAACGACGCTGAGAGGCCTGCGGGGGCTCGCTGTCGGGCGGTAGCAGGTCGTGGAAGAAGAACCCGTCCCTGTGGACGGTCTCCCCGTGCCGGAAGTCGACGGCGCGGGAGAACCCGGGGCCGTCGGAGACGAAGGTGTGGAACTCGCCGTTCTCCCCGCAGGGGTCCACGGACTCCGGCAGTGCGTCCAGGAACGCCTGGTCGTACGGCCGGCCCGCGAAGGACTCGCCCAGAACTCGGGCGTCCACGCAGACCGTCACCGCGCGGAAGCCGCGGTCGACGAAGGCCCGCGCGAGCGACGCGGTGGACCGGCGCCACAGCGGGAACAGACCCGCGAGGCCGCAGGCCGCAAGCTGCCGCTCCCGGTACGCGCGCAGGTCCGCGAGGAAGATGTCGCCGAATGCGACGTGGCGGATGCCCTGTGCGCGGAAGCCGGCGAAGGCCTGCCCCATGGCCTCCTCGTAGATGGCGTTGGACGACTTCGCGGGCACCACGACCTCGGTGACGGGAAGACCCAGGGACGCCGCCTGGGTCCGGGCCAGGGAGCGCCGCACACCGTGCATGCTCACCCGGTCGTACGCCTCCGTGACGGTGGTCAGCAGTGCGACGACGCGGTAACGCCCGAGCCGCCGGATCTCCTGCAACGCCATTGCGCTGTCCTTGCCGCCGCTGAAGCAGAGGACGATCGGCTCTGGTTCGGCTCCTCCGGACACTACGGCCGATAGCCCTCGAGTTCCCGCTTGACGACGGGCGCCAGGAAATAGAGCCCGAGCAGGTTCGGGATTGCGACGACGAAGACCAGGGCGTCCGAGAGATCGATCAGGGCGCCGAGGGTGATGCTCGAACCCACGATCACCGTCAGGCAGTAGAACGTCTTGAAGCCGAGGTCCCGCATCCGTCCCTCGCCGACCAGGTAGGTGAACGCCTTCAGCCCGTAGTAGGCCCACGCGATCATCGTGGAGAAGGCGAACAGCACGGTGGCGATGGCGAGCGGGATCGGCGACCAGGACAGGGTCGAGGCGAACGCGCGGGTGGTCAGCTCCACCCCGCTCACGTCGCCGTTGGCGAGCGCCGGGTCGTAGATCGTGGTGATGATGACGAGCGCCGTCATCGTGCAGATGACGACGGTGTCGATGAACGGTTCGAGCAGCGCCACGAACCCCTCGCTGACAGGCTTCGGCGTCCGTGCGGTGGCATGGGCGATCGCGGCGCTCCCAAGCCCCGCCTCGTTCGAGAACACCGCGCGGCGGAAGCCGATGATGATGACGCCGATGATGCCGCCGGCGACGCCCTCGGGGGCGAAGGCGCCGTTCCAGATGGCGACGAACGCGGCGGGGACGCGATCGGCGTTGATGCCGATGATGACGAGGGCGGAGACGACGTAGAGGAGCGCCATGGTCGGCACCAGGCGTACGGTCGTGTTCGCGATCGTGCGGATCCCGCCCACGATCACGAGGCCCACCAGGACGGCGAGCAGCGTACCCACGAGCCAGGCGTTGTCGGCCAGTAGCGCGCTGCCCGTCACTTCGACGACGATGGCGGTCGCCTGGTTGGACTGGAACATGCTGCCGATGCCGAGGCAGCCGATCACCATGCTCGCGGCGTAGAAGGTGCCGAGCGCCTTCCCGAGACGGGGCCACCGGCGTTCCGCCAGCCCGCGTTCCAGGTAGTACATCGGCCCGCCGGAGACCGACCCGTCCGGGTTCTCGCGCCGGTAGAGCACGCCGAGGGTGCACTCGGCGAACTTGGTGGACATGCCGAGGAGCCCCGAGACGATCAGCCAGAACGTGGCCCCCGGGCCGCCGATCGAGATCGCGACGGCGACGCCGGCGACGTTGCCGATCCCCACGGTGCCGGAAACCGCGGTCGTGAGCGCCTGGAACTGGGAGACCTCGCCCGGATCGCCCGGCGCCTTGTAGCGGCCGGATACCACGCGGATCGCATGCAGGAAGCCGCGTACGTTGACGAAGCGCAGGTAGACCGTGAAGAAGACGCCGCCGGCGACCAGCCAGACGACGATCAGCGGGACATCCGCGCCGAGCAGCGGGAAGCTGTAGAAGATGAATGCGGACACCAGGTCGGCGACGGGGCGCATCGCCGCATCGATGAAACGGTCCATGTCCCCCCGCGAACCGCCGGCGCCGCGCGCCGGATGGGACGTCATGATAAACAGGTGCGGGACGGCCCGCACCGGCGGTCGCGTCGCCGGTCGCGTTGTGGCTCGGGCGCGGCGCGGTTTACCATCGCCCGGATGGACGAACGGGAATACTGCTCGGAGCTGTGCCTGGCGGCAGGGGAGCCGATGGCCGGTACGGCCCCGCGCGTGGATGTCTGGCTGCTGCTCGAGTACGCCCCGGTGTGGCGCCGCAAGGCGCTCGCCGACAACGACCTGTCCGCGCCGGTGGAGGAGTGGCTGCAGGCGCAGGTACAGGCCTTCGAGGCGCTCGGCCTCGCGGTGCGGCCGCAGTTCGTGCGCCGCCCCGAGATAGACACCGACCGCACGACCCTGTTCGTCGCGCGTTCCGGAGCACTGTTCCGCTTCGAGTCCGTCGGTTACGACGCCATGCGGACGCTGGACCTGACGCGGGAGGAGACGCTCGCCGAACGCTTCACGCGGGTCGAGGAACCGCGGTACTTCGTCTGCACGAACGGCCAGCGGGATCTCTGCTGCGCGCGCTACGGCCTGCCGGCGTACCGGGAACTGCGCGCCCTCGTGGGCGGACGCGCGTGGCAGACGACCCATGTCGGCGGCCATCGGTTCGCGCCCAACGTCGTGGTCCTGCCGCAGGGCGTGCTCTACGGGCGCGTCCAGCCGGAAGAGGTACCCGCGTTCGTGGCCGAGGTCGAAGCGGGGCGGGTGTCCAGGCCCCATGTCCGCGGTCGCTCCGCGTTCCCGCCGGAAGCGCAGGCGGCGGAAGCGTCGCTGAATGAACCGGTCCTGGAACTTGTCCACACGGACGGCGCCGGTGTGGTGCTCCGGACTCCGACAGGCGAGCGGCGGGTGTGCGTCTCCCAGGACCGCCCGTTCGACATCGTCGCGAGCTGCGGCGACGCCGAGAGGAAGCGCGTGCACGCGTTCAGCGCGCGGCCTTCGCCTCCGAGCGCATCCGCTCCGTAACGATCCGGCAGAGCGCCGCCGTGGAGGCCCGCGCGTCGTCCGTCGGCTCGAACGCCGGGCCGAGGGACACGTCGTAGACCCGCGCTTCCTTGTTCAGCAGTTCGCGGAACAGCGTGATGTCGCGCAGTTCCTCGTGGATGAGCCAGAAGCAATAGAAGAGCAGGGAGTTTCGCGCCAGGATGTGCATCGGGATCATCGGCGCGTCGAACTTGCGGGCGAGGTTCACGGCCGTCGTCTGCCAGGGCCGTTCCCGCAGCCCTTGCAGCGAGGGCCGGGCCAGCCGCCCCGACGGGAAGATCACCACCAGGCGCTCGCGCCGGAACGCGTCGACGGTCGCGCGGAGGGTCTCGCGGTTGCGGGAGTACGTGCGCTTCGCCTCGACCCACTCGACCGGAATGATGGTGTCCGCCATGCCCGGCGAGACCCGGATCGCGTCGCGGTTGGCGAAGAAGGTGATGTCCGTGCGCCGCTCCCTGAGGGCGTCGAACACCGCGACGCCGTCCGCGATGCCCGTCGGGTGGTTGGGCGCCACGATCGCCCGGCCGGTGGCGGGGACGTGTTCGGCGCCCCGGACGCGCACGTCGAGCGTCAGGGCCGCGCTCAGGTAGCGCAGCACCTCCTCTCCCGTCATCGCCATGATCGCGTCGGCCATCCCGATGGCCTCGCGGTAGCCGAGCAGCGGCCGCAACCCGGCGAGGAGCACGCGCCACAGCGTCGGATGGCGCATGAGGCGCGTGGCGCGTTCCTCGATCAGGGTGTCGACGATGTGGGTCATCCGGGCGGCGGGGACGCCCCTTCGGCATGGGTCCGGATGAACCCCGCGACCGCGCGGTTGAACCGGGGCGCATCCTGCATGTTCACGCCGTGCCCGGCGTCCATCTCCACGACACGGAGCCGCGGCATGTGCGCTTCGGCGAACCTGCGGTGGGGAGCGAAGCGCTTCTCGAAGCGGCCGCAGGCGAGCAGCGCCGGCACCGTGTTCGTCGCGATGTCCGCGCGCACGCTCGCTTCCGGCGTCGTGTGGCGAATCGTGTTCGCGACGCCGCGGGGGTCGAGGCGTTCGGTGTCAAGCAACAGCGCCTCCCGAACGTCGGACGGCAGGCGACGGGCGTGCTTCGGGTGTACCGGAATGCGCTCGATGGCGGGCATGCCGCCGCGTTCGATCGCGTCGCCGGACTGCCTGCCGGTTTCGGACCACTGTTTCACCAGCGCGGCGTCGGCGAAGGCCGACATGGAGTTGGTGAAGACCTGGCCGGCGACGCGTTGCGGGTGCGTGAGCGCGTAGCGGATCGTGAGCGCACCGCCGAGCGAGTAGCCGCAGACGAACCAGCGCTCCGTTCCGAGCTCGCGGCGGATGGTCTCCATGGCATCGATGTAGCCGGCCGGGGTGTAAGCAGCGTCGTCGTCGGGGGCCGGCGAGCGTCCGTGCCCCCACAGCTCCATGGTTACCGGCCGGCAAGCTTCGCCCAGCGGGCCGAGGTTCAGCGCCCATTGCGCGCGGCTGGACAGGAAGCCGTGGACGAGGAGCAGGAAGGGTCCGGTGCCGGGATGGACTTCGAAGGACGGCGCCGTCACAGGGCGTCGGCCACGGCGCGGCAGAAGTCCGTCGTGCTCGCCGTGCCGCCCTGGTCGGGGGTCAGCGTGCGTCCGTCGGCGTACACGCGCGCCAGGGCGTCGCGGATGCGGCCGCCCTCGCGCTCGAAGGCGAGGTAGTCGAGCATCATCGCCGCCGACAACAGCGCCGCCGTGGGATTGATGATGTTCTGCCCGGCGATGTCGGGGGCCGTCCCGTGCGCCGGCTCGAAGTACGCGTAGTCGTCGCCGTAGCACCCGCTGGCCGCGAGCCCGAGGCTGCCGACGAGCCCGCCGGCGGCATCGGAGAGGATGTCGCCGTACAGGTTCGGCATCACCACGACGTCGAACCGCTGCGGTTCGCGGATCATGCGGCATGCGAAGTCGTCGACGATGAACCAGTCGAACTCGACGTCCGGGTAGTCGGCCGCCGTCTCCTGCGCGACTTCCAGGAAGAAGCCGTCGCTGCCGGCGAGCATGTTGTGCTTCGTGGCGCAGGTCAGGTGGCCGCGGCGCTTGCGGGCGAGTTCGCAGGCGAAACGCACGACGCGCTCGGTCCCCTCGCGCGTGATCGCCTTGACGGCGTACTTGCCGGTGCCGATCTCGTGGACCGGCCGACGGATCGTGCGGCCGATGAGATTCAGTGGCGCGAGGTCCTCCAGGGGGCCTTCGCAGGCGACGTACAGGTCCTCCAGGTTCTCCCGCACGATGGCGAAGTCGATGCCCTCCGCGTCCCGGAGCGGCGTCGCGCAGCCCGGCAAGTGCAGGCAGGGCCGCACGTTGGCGTAGGTCTCCTTGCCCCACCGCAGGTACATGAGCGCGGCCCCCGAGGAACCGCTCGTCGACCCGAAGAAGGTGGTGTCCGCCCCGTCGATCATGGCCCGCGCGGCGTCGGGGAAGATGTTGCCGGTCTTCGCGCGGGCCGCCTCGCCCACTTCGGGATAGACGAACTCCAGGCCGATGTTGAGGGACCCCAGCAGGTCGACCACGGGGCGCATCGCTTCGGGGGCCGCATCGTCCCCTTCGATCACGGCGATTGTCTTGATCATCCGGGCGATTCTGGCAGAGATTCGGGCGAAAAGGCGTGCGCGTCGGCGATTTCGCCACCCCGCCGGGCGAGATGGCCTACGGCGGTTGCGGAGGCGGCCGATTCCCGACGCGGCGCCCGGCCTCGACAATCGGGCTCATCCCTTCCACAATCGAGACCGGAGCGCAGGATGCGATTCAAGATCGACCCGAACATCACGACGACGCTGTTGGTGGGCGCCACCATCATCGGCGTGACGCAGACGACCATCTCCGCGGCGTCGGCCGCCACGGACCAACGTTTCGCGCAGTTGGAGGCGCGGATGGACCGGCGTTTCGAGAATGTGGACGTCCGCTTCGAGCGCATCGAGGACCGCTTCGAGCGCGTTGAGGACCGCTTCGAGCGCGTTGAGGATCGCTTCGAGCGCGTTGACGCGCGTTTCGAGAAGATGGATGCCCGGATCGGCCTGCTGGCCGCCGGCATCGGCCGATTGGAGGGCCTGATCCAGGGCTTCCATACCGCGTTGGCGGCCGACGCCGCGGTGTCGGAGCAACTCGGCGACGACGAGAACTCGTAGTCCCCCACGGACCTTGGTCCCCAACGGAAGGATGCCCATGCACGATCTGCTCATCAGGAACGGCTGGATCATCGACGGCGCGGGCAGTCCGCGGTTCCGGGGCGACGTCGCCGTCCAGGACGGCCGCATCGCCCGCATCGGGCGCATACGCGAACGCGCGAAGCGCGAGGTCGACGCGGAAGGGCACGCCGTCGCGCCGGGGTTCGTCGATGGCCACACGCACATGGACGCCCAGGTCTTCTGGGACCCGCTCGGCTCCTGCTCCTGCTACCACGGCGTCACCAGCGTCGTGATGGGCAACTGCGGCTTCACGCTCGCACCGTGTGGCGAGCAGGACGCGGGTTTCGTGTTCCGCAATCTCGAACGCGCCGAGGACATCGCGCCGGAGGCGATGCAGGCGGGCATCGAGTGGTCGTGGGAGACGTTCCCCGAGTTCCTGGACACGATCGACGCCCTGCCGAAGGGCATCCACTACGCGGGTTACATCGGCCACTCGGCGTTGCGCACGTACGTGATGGGCGAACGCGCCTTCACGGACCAGGCGACGCCCGACGAACTGGCGCGCATGTGCGCCCTGGCGAAGGAAGCCGTCGAGGCCGGCGCCATGGGGTTCTCCACCTCCCGCACCACGAACCACGTCACCGCGGACGACCGCCCGGTGGCGAGCCGGGCGGCGGACTGGGACGAGGTGCGCGCCATCGTCTGTGCCGTCGGCGAGACGGGGCGGGGCGTGTTCGAGATCGCGGGCGAGGCCCCGGGGCGTAGCCCGGAACGCCTGCGGGACTACCACGAGCGCCTGCGCGACCTGGCCGTGGACTCCGGCGTGACGCAGACCTGGGGCATGTTCAGCACGCGCCGCGCGCCGGACTTCTGGCGCCCCTACTTCGACCTGGTGGAGGAGACCGCCGCGGCGGGCGGGCGCATCTTCGTGCAGGTGCACTCGCGGGCGCTGAACACGATGATGTCCTTCGAGACGCAGATGCCCTTCGACCACTGGGATGTCTGGCGGGACATCCGCGCCCTGCCGCTGGCCGAGCAGCAGGCGAAGCTGCGCGACCCGGCGCTGCGCGCGAAGCTCGTCGAGATCGCCAACGGGCCGCGGCCGGAACGGAAGATCGTGGGCGTCGAGGCGCGTCCCCCGGACTGGGACTGGTTCTTCGTCCTCGACTCGATGCTGGGCGCGCCGCGCCGCCTCGTGGATGTCGCGCGCGAGCGGGGCATGGACCCCGTGGACCTCATGATCGAACTCGCGCTGCAGAAGGACCTCAAGCAGTTCTTCTTCCAGCCGGCCGCCAACGAGGACCAGGACCACGTCCTCGAGATGATGCGCCACCCGCGCTCCGTCGTGACGTTCTCGGACTCGGGCGCGCATGTTTCGCAGATCATGGACAGTTCGCTGCAGACCCACCTGCTCGGCCACTGGGTGCGCGAACGGGAGGCCATGACGCTGGAGGAGGCGGTCCGGCAGCTCACGTCGGTCCCGGCGTCGTCATGGGGGATGCACGACCGCGGGCTGCTGCGCGAGGGCCTGAACGCGGACCTCGTGGTCTTCGACCCGGACACGGTCGGTCCCCGCATGCCCGAGGTCGTGCACGACCTGCCCGGCGGCGCCACGCGGCTCAAGCAGGTCGCCGACGGCATCAGCCACACGATCGTGGGCGGCGAGGTGTTCCTCGAGGACAACGAACACACCGGGGCGCTGGCGGGGAAACTGTTCCGCGGGATGTAGGCGATGCTGGCGCTCGCGTTCGTCGCGCTGGTACTGCTCGGCACCCTCGCCGGCGCGGTCGCCTGTTTCGTCTTCCTGCCGTTGTTGCCTGCCATTGGTGCGGTCGTGGTCGGAGTCGCGCTCCTGCCATGGCTCGCCGTGACGCTCTACGGGCTCGCAAGGCGTGCGCAGCCGCTGCGGCCCTTCGATGCGGCTGAGCACCAGCGGGAGGCGGCGCACCTTGGAGGCGAAGGGCGCCACGTCAGGACCGCGGACGGGCGGATCGTCGAGTACCTCGTCTACGGCAGCAAACGGCCGGATGCCCAGGTGATCGTGCAGATACACGGCGCGGGCACGACCGCGGGATGGCCATGCCGCATGAACGCGACCCTGTGCGAGGCGCTGAACCTGAAGGGCATCGCGCCTTCGATGCCGGGGTACGGCTACAGCGACGTGTGCGTCGGCCGCAGGATCGCGGACTTCCCGCGGGACGTCGAGGCGATCCTGGAAGCCGAGGGCGTGGCGGAGTTCATGGTCGAGGGCCTCTCGCTCGGCACCGCTCATGCGATGGCGGTCGCCTGGCGCTTCGGACCCGAGCGCTGCGTCGCCCTCGGACTCAACGTGCCCTATCTCTCCGAACAGATCTGCAGGGAGTTCGACTTCCGGCACGACGCCGACAGGCTGCCGAAGGCCGACGCCCGCGCCTGGCACCAGGCCTGGAACTTCCTCGCGGCCGACCTGATGTACCGGGCGCCGCTCATCTCTCCCCCGGCCCGCCACCTCGGCGGGATTGGCGGCGGCAGGCAGGTGCAGGCCGAGCGGCCGTGGGTCTTCGACTCCATGGGCGAGGATCAGGGGCGACTCGTGGCGCGCGGCACCCAGGGCCAGGGCTTCGATCAGTTCTCCTACGAGATGAACGCGGTCTGGGGCTTCGATCCACGCGACCTCGAGACCCGCAACGTCGCCGTCTGGTACGCGACGGACGACACGCAGTGCCCGCCGTCACACGGGGAGTGGCTCGCCAGGCTCTTCGAGTCGCGGGAGGGCGTGAAGACAAGCGTGCGCGCGGAGGACCTGGGCCTCGGCCACTTCACCTACATGCCTTCCCTGGGGCCGGCGTACACCACGGAGGAGGAAACGATACCGGCGACGCTGCTGGCGCTCCGCGGGCCACCCTGACGTCGTGCATGCGTTCGAGCCGGGACGGGAAAGCCCCCTCCCCAACTGGGGGCACCTGCGCCCGAGAAATGGCGTGTGCTAGATTTCGGCGCCGAACAGGAGGTTGCCCATGCCGACCCTCACCACCCTGGCGCCCGATGCGCCCATCGAGGAGATCATGGCCTCGGTCGACCGCGATGGCGCCGTGATCCTCCGCGACGCTCTCTCGGAAACCGAGGTTGCGCAGATCGAGTCCGAACTGCGGCCGTACTGGGATGCGACGCCGCGAGGCACGGACCCGTTCACCGGCATGCACACGCGCCGTACGGGCGCCCTGCTGGCACGGTCCGCCAAGTGCCGCGAGATGGCGCTCAACGAGAAGGCGATCGGTGTCTGTGACCGCTTGCTGCTCGAGCACTGCGAGCGCTACCAGCTCCACATCACCCAGGCGATCGGCATCGGTCCCGGCGAAACGAACCAGCCGCTGCACACCGACCGATTGGCGTGGCAGAGCCCGCTCCTGCTACGGATCGAGCCCATGGTGACCTGCCTGTGGGCCGTCACGGACTTCACCAGGGAGAACGGCGCAACGGCTGTCGTCCCGGGTTCGGGCTCCTGGCCCAACGATCGGCAGACCACTCCGGAGGAAATCGCCTACGCGGAAATGCAGCGGGGCTCCGTCCTGATCTACACGAGCTCCGTACGGCACGGCGGAAGTGCGAACGACTCGGACGCGGAACGGATGGGCCTCCTGATCAGCTACGCACTTGGCTGGCTGCGGCAGGCGGAGAACCAGTACCTGTGCTGCCCGCCGGAGATCGCCAGGGATTTCGATCCGGAACTGCGCCGCCTGCTCGGCTACTCCATGCCGGCCTTCGCGGTCGGGTACTACTCTCCACCCCTGCCGGCGGGCGCGGGCGTCGAGCTGGTGACCCCCGAGCATGCCGTGAATCCCGGCGTCTCCACGGAAACGATGGGTGGTGTCGAGATGCTGCAGAAGGGCGCAGCTGTCGTTGGGGCGGCGGGTGTCGATTCCGGGGGCGCGTCGGGACGGTGATCCCGCGACCGGCGTTCTGCATACTGGGCGCCTTTCCTGTCGGAGCGAGCGATGCCGATGATCGGGTACGTCACACTCGGTACCAACGACCTCGAGCGGGCAACCGCCTTCTACGATGCCCTCTTTGCCGAGATGGGCGTCGACCGGCTGATATCAGATGAGCGTGGGGTCGCGTACGGGACGGGGCTGGATCAGCAGATGCTCGTCATCATGCCCCCGTACGACGGCCATCCGGCCACCGTGGGCAACGGCGTGATGGTGGCGCTGCAGGTGGAGTCGCCCGAGGAGGTGGCGCGGCTGCATGCGAAGGCGCTCGAGCTCGGCGCCGCGGACGAAGGCGCGCCGGGGCCGCGCGAAGCGGGTGGCATCGATTTCCACGCCGGCTACTTCCGCGACCCCGACGGGAACAAGCTGAACTTCGTCGTGTACTGACCCGGTCGGGCATCGGCGGCGAATCGATGAAGTCGACCCCGGTGCGGGCTTTCACACGCATCGTCTATGGCGCGGGCGGCGTCGCCGGGAGCGCGGTCTCGGCCGGCCTCGGCATGTTCGTGATGCTTTACTACAACCGCGTCCTGGGCGTCTCGGCGGGACTTGTCGGCACGGCACTTGCGATCGCGCTGCTCTTCGACGGCGTCTCGGATCCGCTCGTCGGCTACGCCTCGGACAAGTTTCGCTCCCGGTGGGGCAGACGGCATCCGTTCATGTACTTTGCCGTCCTGCCCGTCGCGTTCCTCGTGTACCTGCTATGGAACCCGCCGCATGAATCGCTCGACGCCGACGGGCTGTTCGTCTACCTGATCTGCGTCGTTGTCCCTCTGCGCCTGCTTCTCACGTTCTTCGAGGTGCCGAGCAACGCGCTGATCCCCGAGATCACCGACGACTACGACGAGCGTACTCGCCTGGCGATCTATCGGATGTCGGCGAGCTGGGCGACGCTGACGCTGCTTGCGATCCTGCTCTACGGTTACTGGCTGCGCGACACCCCGGACCAGCCCGACGGGCTTCTGAACATCTCGGGCTACGAACAGATGGGCCTCGTGATCGCCATCACCGTGGTAGTGGCGATGCTCGTGTGTGCGATCGGACTGCATCCGCGGATCCCTACCTTCAAGAAGCCTCCGGAGCGTCATGCATGGTCGGTGCGCGGGACCGTCCGCGGACTGATGAACGCATACCTGGAGCCGTCACTTGCCCCGCTGCTCCTCGGAAGCATCCTGATCGCGGTGGCGTTCGGCATCACCGGAGCGCTGCAGGTCTACACCTTTTCCTATTTCTGGGAGCTCGACACGGCCGGGATCTCGGGACTCATGATGGGCTGGGGTGTGGGTGTCGTGCTCGGCTTTGCCGCGACGCCCCTCCTCAGCCGGGAGCGGGAGAAACGCAACGTGGCGATGTGGATGCTCGGAGCCCTGGCCCTCGTGGAGATCTGCTTTCCGGGCCTGCGCATCGTGGGTCTGCTCCCGTCGACGGGAAGCGCGCTCTACTATCCCCTGATCCTCGCCTTCGTCGTCTTCGAGATGGCCTTCTTCCTGGTCCTCATCGCGATGCTCGCGTCGATGATGGCGGATGTCGTCGAGAAACGGGAGCTGGCAAGCGGCGAGCGGGAAGAAGGCACGATTTACTCTGCCCAGTTGCTGATCAACAAGGCGAGTGGGGCAATCGGCGTCTGGGGCGCCGGCCTCATCCTCGAGCTAGTCGACTTTCCGACCGCCGCGAGCGCGATCGAAGTGACGGCCGAAACCGGACGCGGGCTCATGCTCGCGGTGATGGTGTTTTGCCTGGTCTTCTACCCGGCCGCGCTCCTCTGTCTGTCGCGGTTCAGGATCGACCGCGCCGAGCATCGATCCGATCTCGACAGGCTTCGGGTGCGCCCGTCGGGGACGGGAACCCCGGGGGTTTCCGCGCCGCCCTCGAGATAGCGCGACCTGACGGTCGCGGCCCGTCCGCAGGACGAGTGGGAGTTTCGCTGGCGCGAAACTCCTACGGCGCACGCTCCTAGGACGGCAAGTTCCGGATTCAAGGGGGGCTACGACCCGCGAGTCCGGGCTCCGAGGACGCGTCCCGGCCGGCCTCGTCCTTCAGCAGGTAGCGCGCGACCGCTTCCACCAGTTCGTTCACGAGGTGGTCGCCGTCGAGTTCTCGCGGCGAGTGCATGGCGAACCCGTGCACGGTGGTGCTGACCCAGCGGGCCAGGAACTCCGCGACGAACGGGATCGGGGCCTTCGGGCGCAGGAGGTCGCGGTTGCTCTCGAGGTAGGCGCTCGACAGCGTCAGGAAGTCTTCCTGGATGGCGCCCTGCGCGTCGGCGACCGCGGCGCGGGGCACCTCGGTCTCCAGGGCGGCATAGAGCCTCGGGTTCTCACGGACAAACCAGAGCGATCACTCGGATAATAACGCTTTCCGTTCCAGGAGCCGGCATGGCCACCGTGTCGAAAGAGATACCACGCCTCCCCGTTGCTTCCGATCGACTGTCCCGGAGCCCCACACGCCACCTGTCCCATCTGCCGGGACCGCAGGGCCACTGGTTCCTGGGCAACAGCAGGGACTTCCTGCCGAATCCCGGTCGCTACATCCGGGAGACGCGACAGCGCTACGGGAACTGCTTCACCGTCGGCGTGCTCCGCAACCGCCGCCAGGTCGTCCTGGCCGGACCTGCGGCCAACCGCCTCGTCCTGCTCGACCCGGAGGGCAACTTCTCCTCGCGCTGGGGCTGGGAGGTGGTGCACGCCTACTTCCCGGGGATGGTCCTGTTGCGGGACTTCGCGGATCACCGGCAGCACCGCCGCATGATGACGCCGCTCTTCAAGCCGGCGGCGCTCCGTCGATACCTCGCCCGGATGGACCCGATCGTCCGGGACGCCATGGCTGCGTGGCCCGAGGCGGTCGACGCGTACGCGGTCCTGAAGCGGCTGACTCTCGACATCGCCCTGCGCGTGGTCGCGGGCTTCGAACCGGGCCCGGCCAACGAGGCGGTGTACCGGGACCTGGCTACCGTGCTCGACAACGTGCTGGCGCGCCCCGGCGTGCGGCGTTGGCGTGGGCTGCGCGCGCGGGACCGCCTGCGCCGCGCGCTCCGCGTGGAGCTCGCGTACCGTCGAAGCAGCGCGGGCGAGGATCTCTTCACCCACCTGGCCGTGCAGACCGACGAGTCGGGACGGCGCCTGTCGGACGGGGATGTCCTCGACCACATGCTGGGCATCCTCTTCGCGGCGCACGACACGACGGCCTCCGCCCTGACGACGATGTGCGTCAGGCTCGCGGAGGATCCTGCCTGGCAGGCGCGCCTGCGCGATGAGTGCCGGGGACTACGGGAAGACTGCGGCGAGACGCTGGAGTACGCATTCCTGGACCGGTTGCCGCTCACGGACGCGTTCTTCCGCGAGACGCTGCGGCAGTACAGCCCGCTGCAGATGGTCCCGCGCCGTTCGGTGCGCGAGTTCCGCTTCGAGGGTCAACGCATCCCGGCGAACGCGCCGATCCTGCTGTTTCCCCAGGTGACGCACTTCGACCCCGAGTTCTTCCCGGACCCCGAACGGTTCGACCCCCTGCGGTTCGCCGAGGCGCCGCCTCCGGAGCCGTTCGCCTTCATCCCGTTCGGAAGGGGGAGCCACATGTGTCTCGGCATGCACTTCGCGGCGATGGAAGTGAAGGCGGTGCTGTACCGGCTGTTGCTCAACCGGGAGCTGCGTCTGGCAGAGCCGGGCGGGTGGACGCTGGACTACGTACCGCTCGTGCGGCCGGCCCGGCGGATCCGCCTGCACTTGCGCCGCGTGTGACAGGGGGTCCCTGGCCGAGGGACCTCGTCACGCCTGCTCATCGTATCCGCCAAACCGTCACGTCACCCCCGGCGTCGAGCGCGGCCAGGGCGCGCCCGTCTGGCCGCCAGTACAGATCGGCCACCACGCCCGCCAGAACTGCAACGCCGATCGGATCGCCCTCTCCGTTGCTGCGAAGCGACCACACGACCACGGCGCCGTCGCGGCCTCCCGAGGCCAGGCGCAACGTGCGGCGAGCGAAGGCAAGCGCCGTGACGGGTTGCACATGAAGATCCAGGACGCCGGGCCGCGTGCCTTCGGGGCCGCCTCGCTCGAAGCTCCAGACCGTCACGCTGTCGCCTCCGCCGGTGGCCAGGAGGGTGCCCGCGTCATCGAAGGCGAGGGCCGACGGTTTGCCGGAGTATCCGGACATCATGGAGTCCTGCTCCGTGGAGCGACGCCAGAAGTGCACCGAGTTGTCCTGGCTGCCGCAGGCCACGATGTCCCCGTCCGGGCTGAGCACCATCGACACCAAGGAGCCCCTCCACTCCAGCTTCTGGCGAAGCTTCCCGGTGAAAGCGTCGAAGAAGGTCACCCGGCCGTAACAGGCCGTCGCCAACTCCCCTGTGCCGGCCCACGCGATCGCGCTGACGGTACTGGGTTGATCGTGAGATCCCCAGATTCTCACTCCATCCGCACCATACACGTGAACCTGCCGGGAGCAGGAAGCTGCCAACCACTTTCCGTCCGGCGACCACGCCACGTTCTCCACCCAGTCGTTTCCTACGTCGATCGCCAGCCTGACCCGATCTTCAGCGGCATTCCAGACTAAGACTCGCCCGTCCTGGCCGGCCGTAGCGAACGCGGGCCGGTTTGGGTGCATCGCCACCGCGAGCACCCCGCCCTCATGGACTCCGCGCTGCGCCCAAATGGTCGCGCCGGACTTGCCGTCGAACGCGTAGACCCCACCCGCGGCATCACCGACCACCAGCGCCTCACCGCGCAGGGTCCAGCCCCCGGCGATGGCATAGTCGCCGACCACCGCAGACCAGCCCCGGCGAAGAACGCCCTTCGGGCTGCGGAAATTCAGATCAGACATGCTTCGAACCCCTGCCGCATGCTCTGCTCATCGAGGTTGCGACCGATGAAGACGAGCTGATTGCGGCGGGGCGCGTCGCCCCATGGCTGATCCGGCTGTCCGTCGAAGAGCATGTGAACGCCCTGAAAGACGAAGCGGCGCGACTCACGCGCGAGGCTGATGAAGCCCTTCATTCGGAAGATGTCCACCCCGCGATTAATGAGCAGATCGCTGAGCCAAGCGTTGAGCCTTTCGGGATCGACGTCACCGTCCTTCTCGATCGCGATCGAGGTCACCTCGTCGTCGTGCTCATGCTGTGCGACCCAGGTTCGCTCGACCTCGACGGGGACCACTTCCTTGATGCGCAGGGCACTGCCCTCTGTGGGCGGCGCCAGCTCGGAGCGCGGACTGTCTTCCAGCCTGGCTGTCGCACCATCCAGGCTCTTCAGTTGGAGATCGAACTCTTCCGCCGTGTGCTGGGCGTAGAGGCCAACCCGCACCTGCGTATCGACCTCCAGGAAGAACGACTTGCACCCTGGTGAATCGAGCCGGAGGTTCACATGCTTTCCGACAGGGATCTCTTCCCCCGGGCGAAGGAACTCCGCAGGTTCGGCGTACCGCCGCACACACCACTCCGCACTCTCACGAAGTGCGGAGTCATCCGTGCCCTGGCCGGGTACGACGACGAGAGACATGGCCGGATCAGGTCCATCGGCCAGGCTGAGTTCGTAGCGGCCGATATCGAGCGAATAGACTCCAGTCCATTCGAACGGGTATTCCGGCTCGAGAAAAGTGGGACGGCGGTCGAGCACCTGGTCCAGGTCGAAGGCACTGAGGTTGAGGACCGTATCGACGGTGACGTCCGCCCACTCGCTGCGGATGACTCGCGCCATTCGGTTCATGTCCCGGAGCCGAGCCTCGAGGCTGTCGAGAGCGTCGCCGTCGACGAGGTCCGTCTTGTTGAGAACAAGGACGTCCGCGAACGCGATCTGTTCCGTGCTCTCGTCGCTTCGACCGAGATGCTGCTCGATGTGGGCTGCGTCGACGAGCGTGACGATCCCGTCCAGCGAGAACTCCGCGCGAATCTCGTCGTCCATGAAGAAGGTTTGAGCGACCGGACCGGGGTCGGCGAGCCCCGTGGTCTCCACCAGCACGTAGTCGAACTTGTCCCGGCGCTTCATGAGGTTGCCGAGCACGCGAATCAGGTCTCCGCGCACCGTGCAGCAGATGCAGCCGTTCGACATCTCGAAG
>JAJDTI010000011.1 GCA_022827245.1 Pseudomonadales bacterium
CCGCGCCCTCGCCGGTCTTTTCGCCCTGTGCGCGCACGTGCTCCCTCAACCCTAGGCCCCGCTAGGCTCTCGGTCGCGAGCACGCGCACAGGGCGAAAATCCTCGGCGATCATCACGGCCCCTGACGCAATATGCGGGCTAAAGCCCCTCCGTCAACTTGCGCATCCCCTCCCCGAGTTCCGCGAACGCCGCCCGCACGATGAAGCGGTCCCAGCCGATGCAGAAGTCGCGTACGCCGAGGTCGATGTAGCGCTTCGCCTGTTCGACGGCGCCGATCTCGGCCCGAGGGCGGATGCCGTACTCGAGGGACTTGGCGATGACGAGTTCCTCGAAGGCGCGGATCTCAGGTGTGCCCTGGAGGCCCGGATTGCCGCGCGAGAAGCTGAAGTCGGCGGGTCCCCACTGGGTCATGTCGACGCCGCGTTCCCGGGCGCGCTCCATGACCGGGTCGATGTTCTCCACGGTGACGTTCTTCTCGATCATGATCGCGAAGACGATGGACTCGAGGTCGGCGAGGTACGCCGTCGTGTCGTAGCTCGTCAGCGCCGGACGGCGCAGCTTCACGCCCATCGCGCCGCCCGTGTTCGGCGTGTCCGGCGCGATGACGCGGTGGCAGGTGTCGACGTCCTCGGGGGTGCGGATGTCGGTGAAGAGCACGGCCTTGAACCCGGCGCCGAGGGCGGCCTGCGCCCAGAATCCCTGGCCTTCCTGGTCGAGCTTGATCATGAGCGGCAGGTTGCCGCCGCACTGTCCGGCCCGCGCGAGGTGGTAGAGGAGCCCCATGTCGAAGGTCGAGTACTCCGCGACGAACTCCGCGTAGTCGAAGAGCCCCGTGTCGCCGATCATCTCCGGGATGTCGGCGTCGGTGAACAGGAAGTGCGTGCTGACCGTCGGCCGGTCCCGGTCGAGCTTGTCGCGCAGGGCATTCGGCATGAGCATGGGCGATCCTCGGTTGGGGCAAACCGGGGAGCATACCGCCAAGCGGAGTCGCGGCGGGACCGGTGGCGCACATCTGGCCTATCATCGAGCGGCGTCTAACGGGAGGAGTGGACATGGGCGAACAGGTTCGACAGCGGCCGGGCTGGTGGGCCAGGCGAGTACGTCGCGCGCTCTTCGCCGCGCTGGTGGTTCCGGCGGCGTGGGCCTGGGCGGCCGAAACGGAGGCTCCCGGCCCGCCCAACGTCGTCATCATCATGCCCGACGACCTCGGACGCTACGACGTCAGCATGCACGGCACGGACATCGCCACCCCGCACATCGACAGCATCGCCAGCGACGGCGTGCTGCTGTCGCGCTTCTACACGGCGCCGGTCTGCTCGCCGACGCGCGCGGGCCTGATGACCGGGCGTTATCCGATCCATGCGGGCCTCATGCGCTCGGCGATCGCGCCGTGGCGGGACTTCGGACTCGACACGGACGAGGTCCTGCTGCCCGAAGTCCTCGAGCGCGCGGGGTACGAGCACCGCGCCATCTTCAGCAAATGGCACCTCGGGCACTTCAAGCGCCGCTGGCACCCGCTGCGGCGTGGCTTCACCGAGTTCGTGGGGCACAACTTCGCCGTCGACTTCTTCACCCACGAACGCCTCGGAGAGCGGGACTGGAGCCTCGGATACGAACCGCTGGTCGAGGAAGGCTACGCCACGGACCTGGTGGCCGACCGGGCCGTCCGTTTCATCGCCGAACACGCGGGCGATGACGCGCCGTTCTTCCTCTACGTGCCCTTCGGGGCGCCGCACTCGCCGACGCAGGCGAAGGAAGAGCACCTGCCGCTGTACGAACACCTTTCGGCCATCGAGATACCCCCGGGCTTTGCGGCGGCCACCGGCGTGGACCGGACGTGGCCGCTCGACGAACGCACGAAGCTGCGGCGCATCCACGCGGCGATGGTCCATGCTCTCGACCTCGGCATCGGGCGGATCCTCGGGGCCCTTGACGAGCATGGGATCGCGGAGAACACGCTCGTACTCTTCTTCAGCGACAACGGCGGCTCCGTCGGCATCGGCGACAACGGTCCGTGGCAGGGCTGCAAGGCGACGGTGTACGAGGGCGGCATCCGCGTCGCCGCCGCCGCCCGCTGGCCGGCGGGCAACATCGGCGGCGGGCGCGACGTGTCGGTGCCCCTCGCGTACATCGACGTGCTGCCGACCCTCATGCGCGCGGCGGGTGTCCCCGACCACGGCGGCAAACCCCTCGACGGGGTGGACGTGCTGGACGTGCTGACGGGTCAGCAGGACGCGCTCGAGCGGGACCTCTACTCGTACGTCGCCGTAACGGAAGACCGCGACCAGGTCGCGGTCTCGGAGGGCGACTGGAAACTCGTGGTCTTCGGACCGGACCTCAGGCAGCCCGGCGCCGCGGAAGCGTCGACGCGGCAGCTCTTCCGGCTGGACGAAGACCCGCTTGAGCGGAACGACGTGGCGGGCGACCATCCGGACATCGTGAAGCGGCTCACGGAGAAGGCGATCGCCTTCCGGGCGCTGGAGCCGCCGGACCCGATGCCCTCGTTCTCCGTGGGGATGGACGGGTTCGTGCCGCCGCCCAACTGGCAGTTCGGCGGCGACTGAACGACGCTTCGCGGACCGGCCCGGGGCGCTATCATCGAGCGGCCACGGACGAGGAGGGGAGCAATGGACCGACACGTTCGGCGGGGAAGCGGACGCGCGCGTCGCGGGCTGACCAGGGTGCTGCGGCGGCCCGTCGCATGGGCGTGCTGTGCGGTCGCGGCTTCGGCCGCTGCCTGGGGCCAGGAACTGCCCAACATCGTCATCATCGTCCCCGACGACCTCGGACGCTATGACGTGAGCATGCACGGCGGCGACATCGCGACGCCCCGCATCGACAGCATCGCCCGCGACGGGGTGCTGCTGTCGCGGTTCTACTCGGCGCCGGTCTGCTCGCCCACCCGCACGGGCATCATGACCGGCCGCTACCCGATCCACGCCGGCCTCATGCGTTCGGTCGTGGCGCCCTGGCGCGACTACGGGCTCGACACGAGCGAAGTCCTGCTGCCGCAGGTCCTTAAGCGCGCCGGGTACGAGCACCGGGCCATCTTCGGCAAGTGGCACCTCGGCCATTTCAAGCGGCGATGGCACCCATTGCGGCGCGGCTTTACGGAATTCGTGGGTTTCGGCTTCGCGGTCGACTACTTCACCCACGAGCGGCTCGGCGAGCGGGACTGGAGCCTGGGTTACGAGCCGCTGTACGAGGAGGGCTACGCCACCGACCTGCTGGCCGACCGGGCCGTCAACTTCATCGCCGAGCACGCGGAAGACGCCGAGCCGTTCTTCCTCTACGTGCCGTTCGGCGCGCCGCACACGCCGACCCAGGCGAAGGAGGAGGACCTGCCCCTCTACGACCGGCTGTCGGCCATCGAGCCGCCGCGGAGCTGGGAGGTGGCCACGGGCCACAACCCGCTGATGCCGCTCGAAGAACGCACGACGCTGCGGCGCGTGCACGCGGCCATGGTCCACGCACTCGACGTCGGCATTGGACGCATCCTGGACGCCCTCGACACGCACGGCATCGCGGACAACACGCTGCTGCTCTTCTTCAGCGACAACGGCGGCTCCGTGGGCATCGGGGACAACGGCCCGTTCAGGGGCTGCAAGGCGACGGTGTACGAGGGGGGCATCCGGGTCGCGGCGGCGGCGCGGTGGCCGGCCGCGAACCTTGCGGGTGGTCGCGACGTGTCGGTACCGCTCGCCTATATCGACGTGCTGCCGACGCTGATGCGGGTGGCCGGCATCGACGACCATGGCGGCAAACCCCTCGATGGCGTGGACGTGCTGGACGTGCTGACCGGGGAGCGGGACGCCCTCGAACGGGACCTCTACTCGTTCGTGGCGCGCACGGAGGAGCTCGACCAGGTGGCGGTCTCGGAAGGGGACTGGAAGCTGGTGGTCATCGGTCCGCACCTTACGGACGAGGGCGCCGTGGAGGCGTCGAAGCGGGAGCTGTTCCGGTTGGACGAAGATCCGCTCGAGCGCCACGACGTGGCGGCCGACCATCCGGAGGTCGTCGCGCGGCTCACCGAGAAGGCCATCGCCTTCCGGTCGCTGCAGCCGCCCGATCCGGTGGCCCTTTACTCTACGGGCGAGGGTACGTTCACGCCGCCGCCGAACTGGCAGTTCGGGGTCGAGTGAGGACACCCCTCCGCGTAGGGGGATTTGTCCCGCCCCGTCTCGAACGCATTGCGTTTCAACGGCGCCCCTGGTCCGTCAGCCAGCGGATCTCGGAGTGATCGAAGGCGGGGACGTACCGGCGACAGTCGTCCTCGCTCATGCCAAGCGACCTGCACAGCGGCCGCCATCGCGCGCTTATGGTCGCGGCCATCTCGCACGCGTCTTGCCGGGCGGCTTGGGGCTCGACGTCGAACAGCGGGGCCGCTTCAATGGCCGCCTCGACCGATGCCTCGTACCCGCTCGAGTCGCTGATGCCCGTCTGGAGATACCCGCTGCGGTCGGGGCGGGGGTTGATGTCGAAGGCCGGAGAGAGCTTCCAGGTGCGATCGCCCGCGTAGAGGAAGCCGTGGTTCTTCAGGTGGTCGTCGTCGTTCGACACCAGAATGGAGAACACGATACGGCGGTGCAGCTCCTGCAACTCGGTGCGCAGCTCCGGGAGGCCCCCGCAGTTCGATCGCATGGTGTCAGCGAGGTCGGAGTAGTAGCCGGCCTCACTGCCCGATTTGCCGAGGAAGGTACGCGCCGACGCGTAGTGGAGCCGTCGCCCGGATGCTCGGTCGAAACGCCGCACCAGGGCGACGGGGTAGGCGGAGTTGCCCAGGGCCAGGTGCGCAGTGGCCGCACGGACGCCGACCTCTTCGGCGAGGCGGAGGGCCGCGACTTCCATGCGCTCGACCGGGAGGAGGTCGTGGGTCGAGGTGAACTTGGCGACGTGCAGGATGCCGTTCTCGTCTTCGAAGTCGCACTTGGGGCGGGCGCCGCCCAGGGTGCTTCCCGCCCCGCGGAGCTCGTGTGCGGCGCGGTCGACATCGACGCCCCGGCCCGTTTCGAAGGCTTTCGCGTAGCGCCGGAAGTCCGTCAGGGTCGCCAGCCGCGGGACCGGTCGCGGGTTGGCGGCGGGCGGTATGCCCGGGTCGTCCAGGAACCGGAGAGCGCCCATGCGAGTGCGGTCGTTGACGGCCAGCAGGTAGTCGAGTTCTGTCGGTCGCCCGCCGGCGTCCCGGGCGATGACGCGGCGTCCCCAGCTATCCGGCGCGCTGTCGGCGAACACACCGGCCAGGGCATCGCGTGGGTCTGCGGCGGCCGCCGAGGAGAAGAACGGCTGTGGGCCAAGGGGCAACGTCGGCGCGAGGGCGAATGCATGGTCGGCTTCGAGCCACGCATCGGCGTAGCGGAAGGTGGAGATCTGCTTGTCGCGGCGTGCCTCGAAGTGCAGCGTTCCCACCGGCAACAGCGACTCGCCGAGCGCAACGTGGACCCTGTCGACGGTCAAAACAACGCTCCGTCTGGCGCATCGGGATCGGTCGGTTGCGCATCGCCGTCGCGCCGGCGCGGCTTGCGTACGCGGCGGGGCAGGTGCTGCCGGTCGATCAGTTGGCCGATGTCGTCCTGATCCTCGGGGAGCAGATTCGCCAGCCGATCCAGCTTGCCGAAGGCGAGCAACGCCATCGCCAGAGAGCCGATGCCGACCCCTGGATCGCCGGCCTCCAGACGCTTGACCGTGCCGACCGACACGCCCATTCTGCCCGCGAGATCGGCTTGGGTGATGCGTCGGCGACGCCGTGCGACGGAGAGGTCCTCGCCCAGCGCACGCATCGTCCGAAGCGTCGCAGGGGAGATGTGGTCGTTCATTTAGCGTGCTTGATATAGACCGTTAATTGGATTTAATGAACTATATCATGGCTGTTAACGGCCCGGATGCGCGCTAAATCTCGGGACCGGTGACCGCGAGGGTGGTCGCCCTACACCTCGTTGCCGTCCGCGTCGAGGAGGACGATCTCGCCGAACCCGAGTTCGCGGATGTCGGCCTCGATCCTGGCGCGGTCTCCCACGACCACCCAGACCAGCGATTCGGGCCGCAGGACGTCCACCGCGGCCTGGCGAATCTCCTCTTCGGTCAGCCCCCGGATGCTCTCGGCGTACGTGTCCCAGTAGTCGTCGGGCAGCCCGAAACGCACGATCTCGGCGATGGAGCCGAGCACCGCGGAGGCGGTCTCCCAGCGTCCGGGGAGGGACAGCGTGCGCCGGTCCTTCACCTTGGCGATCTCGTCCGAGGAGGGCGGGCGAAGGCCGCGGATCTCCTCGATCTCGCGCTTGAACTCGGCCATGGCCAGGCTCGTCTTGTCCGTCTGCACCGGGGCCAGCGCGACGAACGGGCGCTGGCCCTCGGCGGACACGAACTGCGTGAACGCACCGTAGGACCAGCTCTTGTCCTCGCGCAGGTTCATGTTGACGCGCGCCGTGAAGTCGCCGCCGAGCACCTGGTTCATGCTGCTGATCGCCATCTCCGCGTCGTTGTTGCGGGGCGGTCCGAGATGGCCGGCGATGATGACGGACTGCTCGGAGTCCGGGCGGTCGATCAGGTACACCGCCGGCGCGTCACGATGCGCTACCGTCGCGAGGTTCTTCTCGGGCACGTCGCCCGCGGCCCACTCGCCGAACCGCTCGGCGAGAAGGGGCTCGATCTCGTCGCGCGTCGTGTCTCCCACCACGATCAGCGACGCATTGCCGGGCCTGAACCAGGTGGAATGGAACGAGGCGAGGTCGGGCGGCGTCAGCGCGGCGACGGAGGCCTCGTCGCCGGAGCCGGTGAACGGCAGGCTGTAGGCGTGCCCGTCACCGTAGAGGAGCCGGGGGAAGAGCCGTAGCGCCAGCGTTCGTGGCCGCACCTTCTCCTGGCGGATGCCGACGATCTGCAGTTGCTGGACCCTTGCGAAATCGCCCTCGGGGAAGGCCGGGTGCAGGACGACGTCGGCGAAGAGGTCCAGTGACGGCGCGAGGTTCTCCCTGAGCGCTGACATCGACACGTAGGACGTGTCGAGATCCGAGCCGCTGCTCAGCGAGGCGCCGAGGCGGTACAGTTCGTCGCTGATCTCGAGCGCCGAGCGGGTCGCGGTGCCCTCGTCGAGCATGGACATCGTGAGCTGCGCCGTCCCGGGCGTCGCGAACTGGTCCGCGGCGTACCCCGCGTCCACCATCAGGTTGAACTCCACGACGGGAATGGCCGAGCGCCGGGCCAGCAGGACTTCCATGCCGTTGCCGAGGGCGAAGCGCTCGAACGGCTCGAAGCCGACGTCTGGCGGCGTGCCGGTGTCGGGCAGGCGGCTGCGGTCCGCCATCGCCTCCGTGACGGTGGTCGGCGGAAAGGGTTCGACTTCGAGGACGAACTGGCCGCGCGTCATCCACGCGTTGGCCGCTTCCGAGAGCGCTTCCGGCGTGGCCGCGTCCCAACGCGCGAGCGTGGTCCGGTAGAACGCCGGGTCGCCCATGAACGTCTCGTTGCGCGCGAGCATGTCGCTCTTGCCCCCGAAGCCGCCGACCCGTTCGATGCCGCGGATGAATGACGACCGCCGCGCGGTGACCATCCGGTCGAGTTCGTCCTGGGTCGGCCCCTCGGCCAGGAACCGCGCGATCTCCTCTTCGATGACGGCATCGAGTTCGGCCAGGCTGTGTCCCGGCAGGGCCGTCGCGACGATGCCGAAAATGCCGGCGATCTCGAGGGGGAAGGCGAACGCGCTCACGTCCGAGGCGATCCGCTCGTCGTAGACCATGCGCTTGTACAGGCGCGAGGTCTTGCCCTCGGAGAGGATCCCGGCGACGAGGTCCAGCCGGTTCGCGTCGGGGTCGCCGAAGCGGGGCCCGGCCCAGGCCTTGTAGAGCCGGGCCTGGGGTACGCGGTCGTGCAGGGTGTGGCGGTGGATGCCCTCGACGTCCGGGATCCACTCGGTCTGGCGCGCCAACGCCGGCCCGGACGCGATGTGCCCGAAGAAGTGCTCGACGCGCTCCCTGGCGTACTCGGGTTCCACGTCGCCGGCCAGGACGAGTACGGCGTTGGCCGCGCCGTAGTACTCCCGGAACCACTCCCGGACATCCTCGAGACTCGCGGAGTTCAGGTCCTCCATGCTGCCGATGACGGGCCAGGAGTAGGGATGTCCGGCGGGGAAGAGGTTCTCGAAGAGAATGTTGAAGACGCGTCCGTACGGCTGGTTCTCCCCCTGGCGCTTCTCGTTCTGCACGACGCCGCGCTGCTCGTCGAGGCGGTCCTGGTCGACCACGCCGAGCAGGTGGCCCATGCGGTCCGACTCCATCCAGAGCGCGAGGTCGAGGGCGTTCTTCGGCACCACCTGGAAGTAGTTGGTGCGATCGCTGCTGGTCGTGCCGTTCATGCCGGTGGCGCCGACTCGCTCGAAGGGCCCGAAATACTCGTCGTTGTAGTGCTCGGTGCCGTTGAACATCAGGTGCTCGAAGAGGTGTGCGAAGCCGGTCTTGCCGGGCTTCTCGTTCTTCGAGCCGACGTGGTACCAGACGTTGACGGCGATGACGGGCGCCTTGGTGTCCCGGTGGACGATGAGCGTCAGGCCGTTGTCCAGAACGTATTTCGTGAAGGGGATGTCGATGGCGGGTGCGCCGTTCGGCTCGTCCGCCGCCTGGTTCGCGAGGGCCGCGAGACCCAGGCAGACGGCGATCAACACGCCGGCGACGCGGCCCGGGAAGGTGCGCGGCCCGTAGGAGTGCCCGCCGGCATATCGGGTCATGCTGGTCTCCGCCTGTGCAGTGAAAGGCGGCGACTCTACAGCAAAACGGTGGGCGCTTGGGCCGGACCGGGCGTTGCGCGCGGCGGGGCGATCAGAGGCCGGCGACGGCGTCGGACCGGGCCGGAACGGCCTCCTGTGCGTAGGCTCCCGCGATCAGCTCATAGGACCGCACCCGGTCCTCGAAGGTCGGCGTGATCGTCAGGATCACGACCTCGTCCGCGGCGGTCTCCTCGACCAGCGCGTCGATCCGTTCGCGGACCTCGCCCGGCGTCCCGATGATCTGCCGGGAACGCTTGCTGCGCATGCGCTCGAGATGGCCGTCTTCGAACGGATGGGCAGCCGCTTCCTCCGGCGTCGGCGGCGGCCCGTGGATGCCCTGGTCGCGTCGGATGCGGTGCAGTTCGCGGATCCTCAGGAACACGTCCGCCCGTTCCGGGTCCTCGGTGGCGATGGCGAACACTCCAACGGAGGAGTAGGGCGCCTGGAGGTGCTCCGCCGCGAAGTCGCGCCGGTAGCGCTGCATCGCCGGCGCGGCCGGCCCCGGGGCGATGAAGTGCGCGAACGAGAACGCGAGGCCGAAGCGCGCGGCGTAGACGGCGCTGTCGAGGCTCGAACCGAGCATCCAGACCTCCGGGACGGTCGCCACCTCCGGAGTCGCCCGCAGACGCTCGAACGCCTCGGTGATGGGTTTCTGGCCGGAGACGAATGCCACGAGGTCCTTCACCTTGGCGGGGTAGTACTCGATGCCGAGGGGGTTGCCGTACGCGAGCGCCGCCGCCGTCAAGCCATCGCTCCCCGGCGCCCGGCCGACGCCGAGGTCGATCCGCCCCGGATACATCAGTTCCAGCATGCGGAAGTTCTCGGCCACCTTGAAGGGCGAATAGTGGGACAGCATCACGCCGCCGGAACCGATCCGGATGCGTTCGGTCTCCCGGGCCACGCGGGTGATGAGGATCTCGGGGGAGGAACTCGCCAGCGTCTCCGTCGCGTGGTGCTCGGCGATCCAGTAGCGGTGATAGCCGAGCGCCTCGCAGCGCTGCGCCAGCGCGATGGTGTGCTCGATGGCGGCGAGGGCGTCCTCGCCGCGGCCGATGGGCGACTGGTCCAGCACCGCGAGCTTCATGGCCCATACGCTACGCGAAAGCCCCGCGCGGCGCGAACGGTCTGGTTGGACAGGGTGGCGCACGCACTTGGGCCGGGGCGCATTCCGGATCAGCCGATGGTGCATTCCGGATTGGACGGGCGACGACTCCGGATTGGACGGAGAGACGGGTTGATCGGTGACAATGCGCTCGTACCAAGTTGGTGGAGGGCGCATGACCCAGCACTATGCCGAACACTGGCAGCTCCGGAAGCCCGCCGTACGGGGCGGCCGGGGCGTAGTCGCCACCCAGCACCACATCGCCTCGGAGGTGGGTGCGCAGGTGCTGCGCAGCGGCGGCAACGCGGTGGACGCCGCGGTGTCCGCCGGACTCGCTATCGGCGCCGTCGAACCGTGGATGAGCGGCATAGGCGGGGGCGGATACATGACGGTCCACCTCGCCGGCGAAGAAGCGGTGCGCGTCGTGGAGTTCGGCATGCGGGCGCCGCTCGCGGCACGGCCGGAGGACTATCCCCTCGCCGAGGGAACGACCGGCGCGGACACGTTCAACTGGCCCGCGGTGGTGGGGGACGCGAACGTCGAGGGTCCGCTGGCCGTGGCGACGCCGGGCTACGTCAAGGGCGTGGCCCTCGCGCTCGAGACCTTCGGGACGCTTTCCTGGGAACAGGCCATCGAGCCGGCCTGCCGGCTCGCGGAAGCGGGCCTGCCCCTCGACTGGTACGCGGCGCACCGCATCGCGTCGCATGCGCATCAGCTCGCCCGGTTCGGCGAGACGCGCCGCGTCTACCTCGCCGACGGGCTGCCGCCGGCGGCGCCGACCGACGGCTCCGTCGGAACGCTGCGGCTCGGCAACCTGGCGTCGACCTATCGCCGGTTGCAGACGCACGGTCCGGAGGACTACTACCGGGGTGCGCTCGCTCGCGACATCGCGGCGGACCTCGAGGAGGTCGGGTCCCGGATCCGGCTCGAGGATCTCGAGGACTACGGCGCGGCCCTGGCGGAACCGCTCGAAGGGCGCTATCGCGACGCGCGGGTCGCGGCGCCGGGGCACATGACGGCGGGCCCGAGCCTGATGCACGCGCTCGCCCTCGTCGACGACCATCGGTTCCTCGGCGCCGCTCCCGACCTCGACGCGACGGTTGCTTACATCGAGGCGCTGCGCAGCGTCTACGACTACCGCATCGAGCACATCGGCGAGGGCGGAGAGGACCGGCTGCCCACCCACACCAGCCACCTCTGCGTGGCCGACGCCGACGGCAACCTCGTCTCGCTCACGCAAACGGTGATGTCGGCATTCGGCGCGCGGATCATGCTGCCGCGCACCGGCATCCTCATGAACAACGGCATGATGTGGTTCGACCCGCGGCCGGGACGGCCGAACTCGGTGGCGGGCGGCCGGCGCCCCCTGTGCAACATGCTCCCGACCGTCGTCCGGCGGGACGACGGGTCGGCCTTCGCGCTCGGCGCCTCCGGGGGCCGCAAGATCCTCGCATCGGTGTTCCAGCTCGTCTCCTTCGTCCTCGACTACGGCATGGACCTCGACGCGGCCGTGCATTGCGCGCGCATCGACGTCTCGGGCAACGAGGACGTGGGAGTGATGGCGCACATGGCCGCGGACATCGTCGCCGCGCTCGAAGACCGCTACCCGACGGCCAGGGTGTTCCCGAACGGCGTGAGTCCCAACCTGTTCGCGTGCCCGCAGGTGGTGATGCGGGACGCGGACGGCGTCCTGTCGGGCGGCGTGTTCGTCGCCTCCCCGCACGCGAGGGCCGTGGCTGCCTGAGCGGGCAGCGTTTCGGCGCGCCTGGTCAGCGGGTCCATAATCACCGATCGGTCGAGGGGCTCCGGTGTCGTGTCACGCGTGTTCTGTCGCTTCAGAGTTCGCCCTGCGCGTCAATGCAAGGCGTGGTCCGCAGGGAATATCGAGCATATTGGCAAGGACCACAACGCGGCAGTGGCGTGCAGGGCGATCTCCCGAAGGGCGCGCC
>JAJDTI010000158.1 GCA_022827245.1 Pseudomonadales bacterium
GGTGGGGCCCGACGTCGAGCGCACGGCCCTGGTGCGTCACTGCGTGCGGATGTTCAACGCCGGCGCCAACCTGACCACGCCCCTCTTCGGCGTGGTGGTGCGCAAGGCCTACGGACTCGGGGTGCAGGCCATGTGCGGGGCCAGCGCCCTCGTCGGCTTCTTCACCGTGGCGTGGCCGACGGCGGAGTTCGCCGGCATGAACATCGAGGGGTCCGTCAAGCTCGGCTACCGCAAGGAACTCGCCGCCATCGAGGACGCGGAGGAGCGGCGCCTCGAGTTCGAGCGCCGCGTCGAGCGTGCCTACGAAGGCGCGAAGGCGGTCAACGCGGGCACCGGCGGCGGGCTCGACGATGTGATCGACCCGGCGGATACCCGGAGCTGGATCGCCAACAGCCTGCGCCGCCTGCCGCCTCCGGCCCCGCGGACCGAGAAGAAGTACCCGTACATCGATACGTGGTAGCGCGTCCCGAGGGGCAGCCCGGGGAAGACGCCTCTACCAACATTATGCACAGGGGCATTATGTCATCGTGCATACAGGTGTCCGTCTACGCGGTCTGGGGAGGCATGCCGCGCTACTGGGAGCTCTCGGCCCCGTTCGGTGCAAGGCTGGAGGACGCGGTGGACGCGCTGGCGCTCGATCCGGCGGGGGCCCTGCACGACGAGCCGCCGAGGCTCCGCGCGACACGCGCCTGGGGTACTGGCGTCGATACCGGGGCGGGCTCGAGGCCCATGCCTGGGAAGAGCTGTGCCGCATGGCGGTGCCGCTCCTGCATCGGGCCGACCATACGCTGTCGCCGTTCGGACCCTTCGAACCTGCCCGCCGCTATTGGCGTGGCCGCGACCCGGAAGTCGACGTCGTGGCGCGCTCCGTCGACGGGCGGCACGTGCTCGTGGGCGAAGCCAAGTGGCGGACGGAGCCGTTGCCGGAGGCGGAGGCCGATGCGAAGCTGGCGCGCCTGCGCGCGGCGGCGCGCGTGCTGCCGGGCCTTCCGGGAGCTGACGGGCGCGACGTCGTCTACGCGCTCTTCGTCCCGGGGGGCGGCGAGAGTCCGGGCGACGCGGACGACGTGCATGTGGTTGACGCGCGCACGGTCATGAGCGTGCTGCGCTAGCGTCGCGCGCCAGTTGGCCTACCCGGCCAGCGCCTTGACCCGTTCCATCTGTTCCGCAAGGGCGTTGAGCACGGCCGCCAGTGCGGTCACGCCGGGTGCGACCCGGTCGTACCTGCGTTGTTCGATGGCCTCCCGGACCCACGGCAGCGTCTTCGCACCGTAGCCCGTATACCGCCCGGGCGAGTAGATCTGGTGCCGGTACCACGGTCGGTCCGGCAGGCCTTCCTCGCGCAGGAGAACGCGCTCGGCGGTGTAGAGCAGCGTGTTGATCTCATCGAGCGTGGCCGCGTCCAGGTCCGGCGACAGCCGGGTTCCGTCCAGCGCGGCGTCGAGTCTGGCCAGGGCGTTGTGGATCGCCGCGAAGTTGAAATGCGGCACCGCGTCGCGCAGCGGGGGAGGGCGCAGCGGCTTCGTGGGGTCGAGGGCCGCCGCGAACTGGCCGGACTCGATGAGACCGTTGACGCGGGCCGTTTCGGCGCGCTGCCTGTCGGCGAGTTCCTCGATCTCTCCCAGGTAACGCCTGATGGTCGAGGCGAGATCGTCGAAGTCGAAGGGCAGGAGCGGTGCGTTCGCCATGCGCAGGGTGGCACGGCCGGTTGTCTTCGCAAGCACGACGCCGTAGACGTGACCGGGGTCGACGAAGCGCTCGTAGTACCCGATGGTGTCGTAGAGCGTGTGGTATGTGCCGCCTGGCGCTTCGCCGCCGGTCGCGATGTTGGCCGACGAGATGCCGAGGTGCTGGAAGAAGGCGGTGTAGTCGGAGCCGGAACCGAGCGCCCCGACCGAAAGACCCCGTTCGGCCAGGTCCCTGCGCGACTGCTCGTCGCCGGTGGCGCGGATTCTCGCCCGGTTGCGGTCGGCCAGGCTCAACCCCGTCTGCGGATCGACCACGTCGCGCTGGACCTCCGTCCAGAACCTGGTCAGCGCGTGGCTGCCCCCGAGGCGCAGGAAACCGCGTCCGTTGGCATCGGTGTTGGTGTACAGGACCGCCTTCTGGGTGAGTTCCTCCCCGTGCTCCTCCGCCCACTCGGTGGATCCCATCAGCCCGTGTTCCTCAGCGCCCCAGGCGGCGAACACCACGGTGCGGCCCGGGCGTTCCGGGAGTTGCGCGATGGCCTTGGCCTCGGCGAGGGTGGCGACCAGCCCGGAGATCGGGTCCCAGGCCCCGTGGTTCCAGGCGTCGTGATGGTTGCCGCGCAGCACCCACTGGTCCGGCCAGCGTGCGCCCTCGAGCCGGGCGACGACGTTCATGGCGGTCACCGTGCGCCAGTCGAACTTCACCGTGAGTCGCACGGTGGCCGGTCCCGGCCCGATGCGGTAGGTGATGGGCAGCGCGCCGCGCCACTCCGCCGGTGCAACGGAGCCCTCGATGGCGTCGAGAAGCGGGCGGGCATCGCCGTGGCCGATCGGCAGGGTCGGGATCGTTGGCATTGCCGGCGCTTCGTCCCGCGAGAGCCGCCTGGCGCCTGCGACCGCGGCCCACCCGGGCGTGAGCAGGTCGCCCGTGTGCAACGGTAAATCCATGATCGAGCCGCGCTGCACGCCGCTCGCACCCTTCCACGGTCCCTCGGGATAGACCTCGCCCTGATAGTAGCCGTCGTCGGCGGGGTCGGAGTAGATCAGGCATCCGATCGCCCCGTGCTCGGCCGCCAGCTTCGGCTTGACACCCCGGAAGACCCGGCCGTAGCGGGCGATGACGATCTTGCCATCGACGTCGACGCCGTGGCGCGCAAGCAGTTCGTAGTCTTCGCGGGTGCCGTAGTTGACGTAGACCAACTCGCCCGTCACGTCGCCGTCCGGCGAGAACGTGTTGTACGGCGGCAGCACGTCGGGGGAGGCGGTGCTGTCGTCGCCCTCGGCCGGCAGCTCGGTCAGCGACGCCGTGAACTCGTGCGGCGCCGTCATCCTCAGGCTCCGGGTCAGCGGCGTCGGGAACAGCACGTCGTAGCGCGCCACCTCCGTCTCGTATCCCCACTCCGTGAACCAGCGCCGGAGCGTCTCGACGTTGCGCGCGTCGTGGCTGGAGCCGAGGTGGTGGGGTCCCCGGGCGAGTTCGTGCATCCACGCGGCCAGGTCGTCCGCGTCGAGATGGCTGTCGTAGGCCGCCTCCAGCCGATGTTGCGCGGCGGCGCCGGCGTCCGTGAAGCCCAGCAGCGGTTGCGCGGCTTGCTGCGCGGCGGCCTGTGGACCTGCGACTGCCGTGACCGCGAGGGTCAGGGCGACTACTCGATGGAGCATGCTGGAATCCGGCGGGAAGGCGGCGTGAGTATAGCCTTGCTTGGGGACAGCCCTCGGGAAGCTGGAGCGCATCCCGATCAAGGCAGTTACGGGAGCACACCCGCTGCCGCCGCCGGAGCTTCGCGCTCCCGGTCCCGCTGCCCCCATGCCAGCCGGATGTCCCATGGGTACGCCAGGGACGCGGGCAGCGTGGGCGCCTCGGCGTTGTCGATCTCCCGGTACACGTTCGCCGGCGCGTGCGTCGTGGGATCGCGCCCGTAAAGGTAGTCCTGCTCGCCGACGATGACGCGGTAGGCCTTGTTGAGTGCGAGCGCCCGCTCGACGGAGGGCGCGATCAGTTCGTAGACGTCCCGCGCGCGGGCGACCCGCGCCCGGTCGAGGCTGCCGTCCGGCCGGAACCACCTGGCGGTCATCTCCGGGTTGTCGCGGAACTCGCTGCCCCCGCCGACGCGCGCGAGGTAGGTGGCGATCTCACCTTCCGTCTCGCCGACGTTCGGGGCGTCCGGCATGCCGTGCAGGTCGATGTAGCCCCAGCCCGCGGCGCCGTCGACCTTGCGGGGAAACGCGAAGGTCTTGTCGATGGTGGAGCCGACGGAGGTGTGGCAGCCCATGCAGAAGAGATTCTCCTCGAACGTCGCCGCGCGCAGTTCGCCCCGCCGGTCCTCGATGAACCCCTGGACCGACCAGCCGAACCTGTTGTCGAGGCCCCGGTCGCCCAGGTGGATGTACTGGGGGAGATGTCCGAGTTCCTTCTCAAACGCCTCCAGTTGATAGGTGCGCGCGTAGACCACCTTGCGATAGGCCACCCACTTGCGCATGTAACGGACTTCCTTCACCCGGCGCGACGGCACGATCGTGCCGTCCGCGGCGATGCCGAGGTAGCGGACGGTGTGCAGGAACTCGGTGCCTTCGGGGTACAGGTAGGTGTCGAGGAACTCGGGTTCCGCGGCTCCGACGAACGCGTGCACGGCCGTGATCTCGGTGACCGTGTCGAGGGCGCCGTCGCCGTTCAGGTCGGCGCCGACCCGGCGTTCGTCCACCGGCGGCGTCGAGATGACTTCGAAACCCTTGATGGCGGCCTCGACGATGGCCAGGTTCGCCCGGTAGACGTCCCGTGAGTACCGGCCTTGCCCGTCCCGGCGGAAGGCTTCCGGCAGGCGGATCATGACGTCGTCCGTCGCGCCGTTCGTGGGCCAGAAGGTGCTCGGGAAGGGCTTGTAGTTGAACGCCACCCAGTCGCTGCCGTCCCGGGCGAAGCCTCCCTCCTCGAAGGCGGCGGCTCCGCGCTCGAGGTGCTCGAGATCCGGAATCCATCCCTCGAAGCCGGCCGCCGTCAGCCGTTCAGGAAGGGCGCTGTAGTTGTCCTGGTCGATCCACGCCAGGATCTCCGCGTCGTCAATGGCCTCGACCGCGGCGCGGCGATCCTCGAACAGGTTGCGCCAGTGGTTCTTCATGCCGACGTCGCTGAAGCTGTACGCGACCTGCAGGTCCGCGTCGTCCATGCGGTTCTCGCGGCCGGGGACGGCCGCCTGGTGGCAGACGTAACAGGGATTGAAACGCCCCTCGGTGCGCGTGTAGCACTGCGGCGGGACGATCGCCTCGTGGTTGAACACGGTCGCCGCGGGGTGCAGTTCCGGAAGCGGACGCGGCACGACCTCCCCGGCGTCGCGCACGTAGGCGAGGACGCGTTCGTGGGGAGCGGACGGGGCGGCGGCCGGGTCGACTGCCGCCCGCGTTTCGGTCCGCTCCGCCCCGGACGCCGCGAGAACGGCCAGGCAGGCCGCGACGGCCCATGCCCGCCGGGCGGCGCCGGCGGGCGGGGTCGAAGAACGGATCACCAGCCGGAGATGGGCCGGGCCGTCAGCTTCCTCAGGAAGGCGCGCTGGCCGGCCGCATCGAGTTGGGCGCCGAAACTGAAGTCCGAGTCCATCGGCGTGCAGGTCGTCGCTTCGGTCGACTCCCAACTGTTGAAGAGCCCCGCGTCGGCGTCCGCCGGCAGGCACGGCGGCGGCAGGATGCTCGTGAGGTCGAACTGCCAGACCGCGTCTCCGAACCCCTCCGGAACGTTTCCGAGGTCGGTGCTGGCCGGATGCTGGACGGCCATCGCGAAGGTCGCGGGCCGCCGCGGGTGGAAGATCATCCCGGTGGACTCGGACCCGGCCACCTGCAGGCTCATGAAGTGGTCGAGGGACTCGGCCACGCCGTCGTCGTCCGTGTCGCGGGCGAACCACACGTCGCCGCCGATGTCGCCGCGGTTGGGGGAGTCCTCGATGACGTAGAGGTTGCCGAGGGCGTCCTGGGCCAGGTTGTCCGGCGAGTTGAGGACTCCCGTGGTGGCCGGGAAGCCCAGGTTCGTGGGGGTTTCCTGGGTCGCGAACTGGCGCACGATCGCCCTGCGGTTGCCGAGCATCTCGATCGAGATGATGGCGTGCTCCGAGGTGGTGGCGATGTAGAGCACCTCGTTGAAGTTGGGCAGCATGCCCACCTCCATGTCCTCCGGCCGGCCGTACGGCGTGCCGAAGACGTCGTCCGCCGCCTGGCGGCCGCCACGCGTGTCCTCGTTGGACCGCGGGTCGTTGGTCGCGCCGTCCCGGAAGGGGTCCGCGACCCCCCGCAGGGGCTTGCCGTTGGCATCGGTGATGGGCTTCCAGGTGGCGCGGCCGAAACGCTGCGCGTTCTGGTTGACGTCGTCGTTCCACATCGCGGCAGGATCGCCCCCGGTGTCGTCGAAGGTGTTGACGGCGAGGACGAACGTCTGGCCGCCGCCAGCGTAGTCGCCGGCGCGCTTCAGGACGAGCGCGTAGATCGAGCCGGAGTTCCACTCGTCGATGTAGTAGATCACCCGGTTCGGGTACTTCTTGCTGAAGTTGATGCCCTCGTGGGCGACGTTGGCGATGCTCTCGAGCACGCGATAGTCCGTGCCGGCGGTCAGGTCCGAGGCCAGCGGGCTCTCCGGCGCCGGGCCGAGCGGGTTCATCACCTCGATTAGGCGTCCGAGGCCCGACCACTCTTCGCCGAGCAGCACGGTGCCGTTCGGCGTCCAGCGCGCGGGGTCGAATGCGGCGTAGTCGAAGTCCCAGGCGGGGCAGGCGTCCGCCGTGCCCGCGGCCATGGCGTCGGCGTCGCAGATGTCGGTGACGCCGGCCTCGGCATCGCCGGCGAACAGCAGGTCCGTGCGGTCCTCAACCGTGTCGTAGCGCGACAGGGCCGCGCCGAAAGGCGTTTCGTGGGGGATGAAGAGGTAACGCCCAGAGGGGTCGTAGGCGAGCATGTCGAACATGGAGGACACGCCGCCGGCGGCGACCCGCTGCACGGACTGCGCGGGATCCGCCTCCACCTCCTTGAGGCTCATCAGGTTGACCTGGGTCATCCCGGCCGGCGCCTGCCACGGCGACTCGAGCTCGTTGAGGTGGTTGGGCGAGGCCACCGCCGTGGACTGCGTGAGGGGGTTGAAGAAGGGGTGCGTCCCTGCGAGCGCGGGGGATGCCAGGGCAGTGCACAGCGCGGCGATGCCGAGCCGGATTATGGTCTTTCTCATGAACATGGGCTCCGTCGAAGGAAAGTAGTGGCACGCACCCCCGTTTCCGGCGCCGTGGCGGCGTCGGACGGGGTTCGTTGCCGACGGACACTAGGGCTGGCGTGTGGCGTTCCCGTGAACGGGCGGTGAAGAATGCGTGACGGCCCCGCCGGCCGCCCCTCGGCGGGGGCCGGCGGGTACGCTCAAGCGGCCGGCGAGGAGGAAGGCCGGCCGCGGTCCGGGCGGGTCAGGAGGCGCCGGTCGGCACGTCGCTGAAGGGGATCCCCTTGTCCACCCGGACGTCCTGCGGCAAGCCGAGCACGCGCTCGGCGAGGATGTTCAGCATGATCTCGTCCGTGCCGCCGGCGATGCGGCCGCCGGGGGCGCCCATGTAGGCGTCCTGGAACAGTCCGGCGGCGTCGGCGAACTCCGGGTCCGTGATGGCGCCGGACATCGCGAGGAGGTCCATGGCGAACGACGCCATGTCCTGGCCCTTGGCAGCGCCGACGTACTTGCCGATGGAGTTCTCGGGTCCGGGAAGCTCACCCCGCGAGAGGGCCGTCAGCGACCGGTACCCGGTGTAGCGGAGACCGGCTTCCTGCACGTACCAGTTGGCGAGCTTCGCCCGGACGCTCCGGTCCTCGATGGCCGGCCGGTCGTCGATCTGCACGCGGGTCGCCAGGTCGAAGAGCTGCCGGAAACCCGCGCCACCCCCGCCGGCGCCGATGGCGGCGCGTTCGTTCATGAGGGTCGTCAGGGCGACCTGCCAGCCCTGCCCGACGGCGCCCAGCCGTTGCGCGTCCGACACGCGGACGTCCGTGAAATAGACCTCGTTGAAGCCGGAGTCGCCCGAGATCTGCTTGATCGGCTTGACCTCGATCCCCGGCGACTTCATGTCGAGGAAAAAGTAGGTCAGCCCCTTGTGCTTCGGCACGTTGGGGTCCGTGCGGAGAACGAGGATCGCGTAGTCGCTGAAATGCGCGCCCGTGGTCCAGATCTTCTGGCCGTTGATCACCCACTCGTCGCCGTCCTTCACGGCGTTCGTGCGCAGGGCGGCCAGGTCGGAACCGCCGGCGGGCTCGCTGAAGAGCTGGCACCAGATGTGTTCCCCGGAGGCGAGGGGCGGCAGGTGCTCGAGCTTCTGCTCCTCCGTGGCCCAGGCCATCAGCGTCGGCGCGGCCATGCCCTGGCCGATGCCGAACACGCCGAACGTCGTGCCGGTGCGCGCCTCTTCCTGGTTCCAGATGACCTGCTCGATCGCGGATGCGCCCCGGCCGCCGTATTCCTTCGGCCAGCGTATGCACGCCCAGCCGGCGTCGAACTTGCGCTTCTGCCAGAGCCTGGCCTGCTCGAGCCCGTCGAGGCCGCTCAGTTCATCTTCGGTGGGCTGGTTGGCCTCGAGCCAGGCCCGTGCCTCTGCCCGGAACGCGGCTTCCGCCGGCGTGTCGCTGAAATCCATCGTCTTCTCCCTTCTCGATCCCTGGCCGTTCGCCCTCAGGCGGCCCTGTCGTTTTCGATCGCCGCGATCAGGCGATCCTGCCACACGCCCTCGCTGCCGATGTTCACGGACAGGAGTTTCGCCCGGCGGTAGTGGAACTGGCAGTCGAACTCCCACGTGAAGCCCATGCCGCCGTGGGTCTGGATGTTCTCCTTCGACGCGAAGTAGTAGGCCTGGATGGCTGCCACCCGCGCCGTCGCGGCCGCCACCGGCAGCTCCGACGCATCGGTGGAGAGGGCCCAGGCGCCGTAGTAGCAGTTCGAGCGGGCCAGGGTGTTCTTCACGTAGATGTTCGCCAGCTTGTGCTTGATCGCCTGGTGCCCGGCGATCGGGCGGCCGAAGGTGTAACGCTCCATCGCATATGCCTTGGCCTGCTCGAGGGCGGCGTTGGAACCGCCGACCTGCTCCCAGGCGAAGAGGACGGCGGCGCGGTCGAGCAGGCGTTGCGTCAGCGCCCACCCCTCGCCGTCGGCGCCGAGCGGTTCCGCGTCGGCCCCGTCGAAGTCGAGCTTCGCGTGCGAGCGGGTGGGGTCCAGCGTTTCGACGGTCCGGCGGGCCACCCCGTCCCCGTCCAGGGGGATCAGGTGGAGGCTCGCGCCGTCACCGGCGTCGCTCCCTGCGACGACGACGGCAAAGTCCGCCACGTCGCCGTCCGCGACCGGCAGCTTCGAGCCGGTCAGCCTGCCGCCCGCGGAGCGCGTCGCCAGCGCTCGTGGAGACGGCTGCCCGGGGCCTTCCGACAGCGCGAACGTGCCGATGGCCTTGCCCTCGGCGAGCTTCGGCAACCAGGCCTCCTTCTGCGCGTCGCTGCCGGCGAGGAGGAGCGCCTCGGTGGCCAGGTAGACGGACGAGGAATAGGGCACGGGCGCCACGGCCCTGCCGAGTTCCTCGGCGATCACGCAGAGTTCGAGATAGGACAGCCCGAGCCCGCCGTGGGCCTCGGGGATCGTCGTCGCGGTCCAGCCCAGTTCCGCGATCTGTTTCCACAGGTCGGCGTCGAAGGGCGCGTCGCCCTCCAGGATGGCCCGCACCGCACTCGGCGGACAGTTGTCTCCCAGGAATCCGGCGGCCTGCTCGCGTAGCAGGTTCTGCTCGTCGGAAAACTCGAAATTCATTCCTTCCCCCGTGTCTGTCGTGATGGCAGGACCGCTCGTCGCGGCGATGGGGCGGTCCCGGCGGGCTGCCGATTGTACGTTCAGCGCGGCGGATTCTCACGCGGGGATACAATGCGGCGATGGACTTCACGGAGCACGGGTTCTTCCGCGCAGCGGCCGTGGCGCCTCCCGTCGAGGTGGGCAACCCGCGGGCGAACGCCCGGACGCTGCTGGCGGCGTGCGAGGCGGAAGCCCGGGCCGGGGCATCTCTCGTCCTGACGCCGGAACTGTCGGTGACCGGCTACACGTGCGAGGACCTTTTCACGACGGACCTGCTCCTCGAAGAGACCCGCGCGGCCCTCGTCGAGATCGCGCGGTCGAGCGGTGAGGCGGCCCTGGTCGTCGGAGCCCCGTGGCGTCTCGCGGACGGGAGGTTGCTGAACGCGGCGTTCGTGTGCCTGCGCGGCAGGGTGCTCGGGGCCGTGCCGAAGACCGCCAACCCCAACTACGAGGAGTTCTACGAACTGCGCTGGTTCGCCTCCGGCGAAGAAGTCGCGGCGACCGTGCGCGACGAAGAACTCGGCCGCTTCGCGATGCGGCGGGACCAAGTCTTCGATCTCTGGGGATTCCGCTTCGGCATCGAGCTGTGCGAGGACCTCTGGGCCCCGGCGCAGCCGAGCGTCGCCCACGCGCTGGCCGGCGCCGAGATCGTCGTCAACCTGTCGGCGTCCAACGAACTGGTGGCGAAGGCGGACTACCGGCGCGACCTCGTGCGCATGCAGAGCGCGCGGCTGATCTGTGGGTACCTCTACGCCGGCAGCGGGCCGACGGAGTCCGTGAAGGACCTGGTCTTCGGCGGTCACCTGATCGCGGCGGAGAACGGGCGCCTGCTCGGGGAATCCGAACGCTTCGCCCTCGACGGGGCGCGCCTCGCCGTCGACTTCGACTGCAGGAAGCTGCGCCACGACCGGGCCCGCAACGCGACGTTCGCCCACAGCGTCCGGAGCGGGTCGCACGTGACCGTGGCGACGGACCCCGGCTGGCGCCGGCCGTTGCCCGACACCCTCCGGGACTATGGCCGGCATCCGTTCGTGCCGGAGGACGAGCACGAGTTCGAGGCGCGCGCCCGCGAGGTGCTGGCCATCCAGGCGACGGGGCTCGCGAGCCGGATGCGCAGCGCCGACATCGGTCATCTGGTGATCGGGCTGTCCGGCGGTCTCGACTCGACGCTGGCGTTCCTGGTCTGCCTCGACGCCCTCGAACGCAACGGGCTCGGGATGGACGCCCTGCACGCGATCACCATGCCCGGGCCGGGGACATCCGGGCACACGAACGCCTCGGCCAAGCGGCTGGCGCGGGCCGCCGGCGCCGCGATCCGGGAGATTCCGATCGATGCGGCCGTGCGGCAGCACCTCGAGGACATCTGCCACGGCGGCGACCACGACGTGACCTTCGAGAATGCCCAGGCGCGGGAGCGTACGCAGATCCTCTTCGACGTCGCCAACCGGGTCGGGGGCCTGGTGGTCGGGACAGGCGACCTGTCGGAACTCGCCCTCGGGTGGTGCACCTTCAACGCCGACCACATGGCGCACTACAACGTCAACGCAAGCGTCCCGAAGACCATGATCGCCTACCTGGTGCGGTGGTACGCCCGGCACCGGGGTGCCGAGCCCCTGGCCGAAGTGCTGCACCGGGTGCTCGAGACCCCGATCACCCCGGAACTGGTTCCGTCTGCCGACGGCGGCATCGGCCAGCGTACCGAGGCGATCCTCGGCCCGTACGAGTTGCACGACTTCTTCCTCTACCACCTCCTGCGCACCGGCGCGGGCCCGGCCAAGATCTTCGCGCTCGCGGGCCTTGCATTCGGCTCCGACTACCCCCCCGACGAGATCAAGCGATGGCTGCGCGTCTTCTTCCAGCGATTTCACGCGGCGCAGTTCAAGCGCACCACGCTTCCGCCAGGGCCGAAGGTAGGCACCGTCAGCCTGTCGCCCCGGGGCGACTGGCGTATGCCGGACGAAGCGGACGCCACCGCGGCCCTTGCCGCTATCGACGCGCTGCCGTGAGGGCGCGCCGAAGCCGGTCCGGCGCACGCCGGGGGAACTTCCTGCGCCGCGCCGTGCTGGCCGGACTCTGCATGGGGCTCGGCACGACGGGGCTGGCCCTCGAAGCCCCATACTGCGGCGACGAGGGCGTCTGGATCCAGATTCTCGGATCGGGCGGGTACGAACTCGATGACCGCGGCGCCGCGAGCTACCTGGTGTGGCGTGACCAGAGAGCCGTGCTGCTGGTCGACCCCGGGCCCGGCAGCGCGGTCCGTTTCGGCGAGGCGGGTGCGGACTTCGCCGACCTCGACGCGGTGGTGTTCACCAACGTATCCGCCGACCGGACGGCGGACTTCCCGAGCTTCGTGAGGGGCTCGGACGGCCGGACGCGGCCCCTGCCGGTGTTCGGTCCGGACGGCAACGACACGTTTCCGTCCACCCGCGAACTGGTGGAGCGGCTGCTCGGGCGGCAGGGCGCGTATCCGGGACTGGCGGACTACCTGACGTTCCGCGATCCGGAGGGCTACCGGATCAGCGTCCGCGACGTCCCGGCGACCGGTCAGCGCCGCTGGGCGCGGTTCGGTACGGACGACCTGACCCTGGCCGCGATACCCGTCCACCACGGGGACATGCCGAGCGTGGCCTGGCGGGTCGAGGTCGGCGGGCAGGTCATCGTCTTCACCGGCAACTTCAGCAATCGGAAGGACCTCGTGGCGGGCTTCGCGGAGGGGGCGGACGCCCTCGTCATTCACCTCGCCATCCCCGAGGGCGCGCGCGGGCTCGTGCGGGACCGGTACGTGCGGCCGTCCCAGATCGGGCGAATCGCGCAGCGTGCCGACGCGCGGATGGTCGTGCTCGGGTACCGGACGTCGCGCACGCTCGGTCGCGAGACCCAGAGCCGCACGGCCCTGGAGCAGTACTACACGGGGCCGCTGGTCTTCGCCAACGAGCTAGAATGCTGGGGACTCTGACAGGACGGAACGCATGGGCAAGGGCGACATTCGCACGCGGCGCGGCAAGATCAACCGGGGCACGTACGGCGCCCGGCGGCGCCGCAAGGCCCGGAAGCCCGGGACGGACGGCGGCGGCAGCCGGCGCTGACGCGCGGGGAGGCGCGACCCGGCGCTGTTACCCGCCGGTCAGTCCGCGGCGTACCGTGCGCAGCCGCTGTCCGACCGTGACGAACGTGAGCAGCGTGAGCAGGTAGACGGCGACTTCCGGCAGGTACAACGCGGTGCCGACGCCGAGGATGAGGACGCGTTCGAAACGGGTGCACAGGCCGTCGCGGCACGGGATGCCCGCCGCCTCGGCGCGCGCCCGCACATAGCTGGTCAGGTTCGCTCCGGTCAGGGCCAGGACGGTGGCGACGACGGCCAGCGCGTCTCCCGTCCCGGCGAAGTAGGCGGCGAGTCCCGCGAAGGTCACGCCTTCTCCCACCCGGTCCGCCGTGGAGTCGAGCACGCCCCCGAACGCGGAGGCGCGCGCGCCGTCCCCGTAGCGGGCGAGCTCCCCGTCGAGGCCGTCCAGCGCGCTGCCGAGCAGGAACACGACGCCCCCGAGCGCGAGCCAGCCGAAGGCGATGAACACCGCCGCCGCCACGACGACGAGCAGGCCTGCGACCGTCACGTGATCGGGCCGCACGCCCCGCGCGGCGAGCCAGTCCACCGCGAACCGGGCCCGCTTGCGCAACGCGGTGTCGATGGCGGTGCGCGCGCGATGCACCGCGCTCCCGTCTTCCGGTAGCGTGGAGGCCATGGGACGCAGAATACACGCAGCGCAAGGCGTTGCGGCGCCGGCGCGCCGCGCGGTGTGAGCGCCCCGTCGCGGCCGTGGTCTAATGTCCATCAACCGACGAAACAAGGGAGAGAGGCATGGCGCTGGACCGCGCGGTATGCGATGAACTGCTGTCGACCACACGGGCGGTGCGCAAACGGCTCGACCTCACGCGCGCCGTGCCGCGGGCCGTGATCGAGGAGTGCATCGCGCTCTCGATGCAAGCCCCGACCGGTTCCAACAGCCAGGGATGGCGCTGGGTGGTCGTCGAAGACGCCGACAAGCGCCGCGCGCTGGCGGACCTCTATCGCCGCGGGGGTGAAGCCTATCTCTCCTCGGCCGCCGAGCAGTCCGCGGAAGGCGAAGACGCGCAGACGCACCGGGTCTTCAGTTCGGCCCTGTACCTCATGGAGCACCTGCACGAGGTGCCCGTGCACGTCGTCCCGTGCCTCGAGGGACGGCCGCCGGCCCACGTGCCGGCGGCGCAGATGGCGGGCCTGTTCGGCTCGATCTTCCCCGCAGTCTGGAGCTTCCAGTTGGCGCTGCGGGCGCGGGGCCTGGGCTCCTGCCTCACCACCCTGCACCTGGTCCACGAGGCGGAAGCCGCCGAGCTGCTGGGCATTCCGGACGACGTCATGCAGGTGGCGCTACTGCCCGTGGCGTTCACCGTGGGCACGGACTTCCGGCCCGCGGACCGTCCGCCGGCGTCGACGATCACGCACTGGAACGGCTGGTAGGGCCCGGTGTCTCAGCGCTGGTGCAGCCGGCGCTCGATGTCCGCTTCGAACTCCGGATAGGCGGCGGCGAGGGTCGCCAGGTCGAACTCCGGCGGGACCTCCACGGCCGGCTCCTGCTCGAGGAGGAATCGAAAGGCCTGCACGAGCACCCACTCGTGGGTGAACGCGCCCGCGGACAGCTTCCGATAGTAGTCGCCGTCCATCCGTACGCGATGGACGCTGCGCGCTGCGTCGCCGACGACCACCTCGTAGGTGTTGGCGTCCACCAGGGTCACGCTGATCATGGTTCCTCCGGGGCTCGAACGGCAGCCTGCGGGCCTCGCAGGCGCAGTCTGGCGATCGTGGAAAGAATGCCGGCTCCCGCGCCGACGGCCCCCCGCAGCGTGCCGCTGATCTTCGACTCCCCGATGCGCGCGCGCGTGTCCACGGGAACCTCGACGGTCGTGAGGCCTGCCTGGATCGCCTTGACCTGCATCTCCACGGTCCAGCCGAAGGCGGGGTCGGCCATGTCGAGCCGGGCAAGGGCCGGCGTACGAATCGCCCGGTAGGGGCCGAGGTCGGTCACGCGCTGCCCGAAGAGCAGGCGTATCAGGACCGCGGCCACGGCGTTGCCGAAGGTCTGGCTCCGGGTCAACGCGCCGGGTTCGCGGCATCCGAGCGTGCGGGAGCCGATCGCGAGGTCCGCGCCGTCGGCCAGCGCGTCCAGCAGCCGCGGCGCTTCGCACGCATGGAACGCGTGATCGCCGTCGGTGAACAGCACGGCATCCACCGGGCGCAGCGCGGCGAGGGCGGCGAGGCAGGCGCTCCCGTACCCCGCCCGGGACTCGCGGACGATCCGCGCGCCCGCTTCGGTAGCGCGCCGCGCCGTCTGGTCAGTAGAGCCGTTGTCGCACACCACGACGTCGTCGACGACGGGACCGTCGTCGGCGTTGCGCAACGCGCGCAGGTCCCCGACCACGCTGCCGATGGCGCTCTCCTCGTCGAGCGCGGGGATCACCACGCCAATGGTCATGTTTCGGTACATAGCGGGAACGGACTGGCTGGGGCCCTGGCTTCCGGGGCGTGAGCCGCGGCTCGGCGAGTATCGCAGGGAACCTCGATGCGCCGATAGGGGCTCGGGCGCTCCGCTATCCGCTATCCGCCGGTTGACTTGCAGCCTGTCCCCGACCACTCTCCGGCGTCCCCGCGCGAGGCCGGGCGATCTCCGATGGCCGAAACCTATCGCTGGACCAGGACCTTCTCCGAGGGCGCAACGTTCTCGGACGACCTTGGGTCTCTCGGGATCTGGGTTGGGCCCAGGACCGGTGCTGCAGGCCGGACTCATGGTCAGAAGGAGGACTACGTCCTGCGTCGGCTGTTGATCGCCTGGAAGCACGTCGGCTCGCTTCGGTTGCCGCTCACCGTGCATGCGTCCGACCGGGCGGCCCCGGACTTCCTTCTCAGCGACGCCGATGGATGCCGCGGACTCGAGGTTACGGAAGCCGGCGCCCATGTGTACCAGAGGCGCACGACGGAAACGCCCGGAGAGTTGCGCGACGCCATTCGGCGGAAGGTCGAGAAGTTCGATCAGGGAGCGTACGCCGAACCCTGCGAACTCGCCGTCAACAACAACACCGAAGACGCGCTTGACGACGAGGTGGTGAAGTGGGTCAAAGATCCGGGTCTGCTGGGCAGGTTCGAGGCCGTGCACCTGGTCGACTGTGACGGTACCCGGGTCTATGCGGATGTCCTCGGGGATGTGCCGGAACGGATTGACATCGCCGCGGACTACGACATCGATCTCGCGCGGTGGGCCCGAGACCAGATCGACTTCCTGAGGCAGCGGAAGCTGGAGCGCCTCGACATCGAGAACCTGATCGAGGAGCTGGGGGCGTTGGCGAGGCGGGACCGGCGGGAACTCAGAAGCCACCTCATCAATCTCTTCGCACATCTGCTGAGATGGCAGTGCCAGAAGCAGCGGCGAAGCGGAAGCTGGGCCAGCACGATCGAGAACAGTTGCGACGAAGTGGCGGGTCTGGTGGAAGACTCGCCGAGTCTCCGTCTGCTGCTTCACCCGAGTGGCGATCTGGTCGGCAAGGCATACGTCGCGGCGCGCCGGCGGGCCACCAGGGAGACGGGATTGTCTCCGGACACCTTTCCGGATAGCTGCCCGTGGGACGAGGAACTCGAGAGAGCTTGCGAAGAGTTCGGCGAATCCGACCCTTTGCACGAGCTTCGCCGGCCGTAGCCGATCGCGGTGGTCGCAATGGGGCGCCCGCTTCAGTGGACGTCCGCCTCGGCCGGGAATCCGCGTCGCGTCCGCCGCCAGACATCCACTCCCACGGCCGCCAGGATGACGCCGAACTCGACCGGACGCACCCACCATGGCTGCGCGAACGGGTCGAGTTCCATCGCGTCGAGGTTGAGGCCGGTCACGTAGGCGAGGAGCAGGGCCGTCGCCGCCGTCCAGGCCCAGCGGCTGGGGTAGACGACGGCGAACGGCAGGAGCCATAGCGCGTACCAGGGATTGATCACCGGCGCTGCCACGAGGAACGCGCCGAAGATCCAGTCTCCCCGCGGGATCTGTCCCGGCGTGTGGCGCCGGTAGTGCAGCCAGTACGTAGCTCCGAGAACCAGGAGTACGGCCCCGAGTGCGAGGCGGGCCCCGGCGGGCGAGAGCCAGGGAGCGATCAATCCGTAGAGTGCCGTGTTGAACTCCCAGGTGGCGGCGAAGACGGCCAGCGTCGGGAGGTCCGTCGCGCCCTGCAGGACGAAGGGGAGGTACAGGACGGCGAGGGTCCCCGCCAGGGCGAGCCAGGTCCTTGCGGGGGCGCGTGCGAGCACGAAGGGCACGAGGAGGAGGGCGAAGACCTTGGTCCCCACCGCGAACGCCAGGCAGACGCCGGCCGCCACGAAGAGCTCCCGTCGGCGCAGCAGGATCGCCGCGAACGCGAGGCACACCCCGAGACCGTCCGGGTGCGCGGTGAAGGCGATCTCCTTCACCACCAGCGGGCACCATGCGTACAGCAGGACGAAGGCGGGCCGGGCCGTGGACAGCAGCAGGCGCAGCAGGAGGATGTCGGCGCCGATCAGCAGCAACTGCAGGGGCACGAGGTCCCCCGGGCGGAGCAGGTGCCCGAGGGCAAACAGGTACTCGGCCGTCGGGCCGTAGATCGTCGGCAGGTCGGGATAGTTGACCTGGTCCAGAATCCTCTGCATGGCCGCGGGCACGTCCGCATCGAGGAAAGACGCGGCCGGCGCCCACCCGTAGGGCGTTCCGGTCTCGACGAAGCGGTATCCGTCCCAGAGGTAGCGGAACCAGTCGTCTTCGAAGGGCGGGACGGCGAAGACTCCGCAGAGCCGAAACAGGACGGCCCACAGGAGCAGGCGACCGACCGGCAGCGACTCGGGGCGGTCCCGAAAGGCGAGGAAGACGAGGAGCCACGGCACCGAGACCCAGGCGAGCAGGCCGAAGAACCCCGGCAGCCCGGCGCCGCCGGGAAAGTCGTGCGACACCCACGCCAGGACGGCGTAGCCGACCAGCCCCGTGGCGCCGCCGAGGTCGACGATGGTGGCTGGGGACGGTCGGCGCGCGGTCAGCGAAGGCGTCGCGTGGCGCTCTTCAGTGGTGACCACGGATAGGCTGGGGCGGCGACCACCGGCCGCCCTTCACGGGACGGCCGGCGGAAGAGACCGACGGGCGACGGTCGGCTACGCCTGGCCGTGCCGCAGCAGGCGCCCCGGCGTGCGGCCGGTGCACTCGCCGTCCTCGAAAGTCGGCTCGCCGTTGACCAGGATCGCGCGGTATCCCTTCGCACGCTGCACCCGGCGCCACTCGTTGGCCGGGAAGTCGTGTGCGATGTCGCCCACCCAGCGCGGGGTGACCTCCAGCGCGTCGAGGTCGTAGACCACGATGTCGGCCGGGGCGCCCTCGCGCAGGAAGCCGCGGTCCCGGAAACCTGCCGCGAAGGCGGGGAGGAAGCTCAGGCGGTAGTGCGCTTCCTCGAGCGACACCTTGCCCTCGTCGCGCACCATCCAGGCCAGGAAGTCCGTCGTGAAGGCGCCGCCCGTGAAGAACTTCGTGTGGGCGCCGCCGTCGGAGACGCCGGGGATCGAGTACGGCGCGGTGATCATCTCGGCGGTGTACTCGGCGTTCTGGCCGCGGTCGCGGCCGAGGAACTCGACCTTGAGCCCGCCTTCCACGGCGAGGTCGAGCATGGTGTCGATGGGGTGCTTGCCGCGCTCTTGCGCGAGTTGCCCGACCGTCTTGCCGACGTGGCACTCGAGGTCCGCGGCGTTCTCGCAGGTGTCGACCGACTGGATCACGAGTTCCTCGATCGGCCCGCCGAGCGCCTGGGTCCGGCCGAGTTTCTCGATGGCGGCATCGGTCTCGGCGCGGATGGCGGTGCGGATCTCCTCGTCCTGCATCTTCGCCATCTTCTCCTCGAACGTGCCGGTCGTGGCGCGGTTCCAGGCGGGGCTCGAGTCGTACAGGTTCCAGTGCTCGAGGGTGAACGCGAAGCCGGTCCGCATGGTGAAGCTCTGGCCGAAGATACGCAGGCCCTTCGCGTTCGCCTCATCGAGCCATTGCAGCCGGTCGCGGTGTACCTGGGGCTTCCTGGGGGCGACCGCGACCACGTTGTGCAGGATCGGCCGGCCACTGACCTCCGCCAGCTTCTCCTGGAACGCGAGGTCCTTCGCGAGGTCGCCCGTGAACTGCGTGATCTGGATGAATCCCTCGTCGCGTTCGGCGAGTACCTCGGCAAGGACGAGGACATCCTCGTCGCACATGGTGTCGGTCACCATCGGCGTTCCGTCGAAGTCCGCCTGCACGGAGTGCTCTCCGAGACGCTGGACGGAGAACCCGCAGGCGCCGGCGTCCATCGCCTCGTGCAGGAGGGCCTTCATCTCGGCCTGCTCCTGCCGGGTCGCGGGGCGCGACTTGGCGGCCTCGAGGCCCATGACCCAGGTCATCAGGGGGGCTACGGGCATGTAGGTCAGGCAGTTGACGCCCTTCGGCATGCGTTCGAGGGATTTGAGCCACTCGGGGAACGTTACCCAGTCCCAGAGCATGCCCGCCTTCATGGAGTCGAAGGGGATCGCCTCGGTGCGCGACATGGTCAGCATCGCCCGGTCGCGGCCCTCGGGCGGCACCGGCGCGAAACCGAACCCGCAGTTGCCGAGCACCACGGAGGTGACCCCGTGCCAGCCGGAGATCGTGCAGTACGGGTCCCACTGGATCTGCGCGTCGTAGTGCGTGTGCAGGTCCACGAACCCGGGGGCGACGATCAGCCCCTCGGCGTCGATCTCTCGGGCCGCCGGTCCGCGTGCGCGTCCGCCGATCTGGGCGATGCGGCCGTCCTTGACCCAGAGATCGCCCCTGAACCGTGGCACGCGCGTGCCGTCCACGATCGTCCCGTTCTTGATGCGCAGGTCGTATTGCGTCATGGAAAACCCCTCCCCCATATGAGGCGGATGCTGCGCCCTGCCGGATGGGTTGTCAAAGGCCGGCGGGGCGCCGGGTCGAAGCTGATAAGGTATGCGCCGTTCTGTCTGGTGATGACCCGTACCCGGAGGGTTCGACTATGCGACGTTTGGTGAAGGGAGTGCTGGCCGGTCTGTGCATGCTTCCGCTCGCCGCCCTGGCGACCACGGCGGTCTTCAGCGCCAAGATCACGCGGACGCTGGCGTCCGACGAGAACGTGTTCGGCGGGTGCATGGTGCTGCTGGACAAGTCGCCCGTCAGCGAGGGACTGGACTGCACCGGGAGCTGGGTGACCTTCAGTTGCAGCGGGGAACACGTGAGCAAGTCGAGCGCGCTGCGGATGTTCGACTCCGCGCAGATGGCGTTCCTGATGGACCGCACGGTGCGCGTGACGGTGGACGACTCCCGCAAGCACAACACCCGCTGTCTCGTTACCCGCATCGACGTCCTGTCCGCATCGTGACGGCCTCCAGCGACGCGTTCCCGGACGGGTCGGAGGCCTGACGTGCCCGGGTCGGACGAGCTGTGTTTTCTTTCCGCCGTGCGGTTGCGTCGGCTGCTTGCCGACGGCGAGGTTTCCGCCGCCGAGGTGCTCGACGCCCACATCGACCGGATCGAACGCCATGACGGCCCGCTGAACGCCGTCGTCACGCGCTGCTTCGAGGACGCCCGCGAACGCGCCTCCGGCCACCTCGCGGGCCCGCTCGCCGGTCTGCCGATCGCGCACAAGGACCTCACCGCGACCGCGGGTCTCCGCACCACCTACGGGTCGCCGCTTTTCCGGGACCACGTTCCGGCCGAGGACTCCCTGCTCGTCGCGCGCATCAAGGCCGCCGGGGCGGTGACCATCGGCAAGACCAATGTGCCGGAGTTCGGGGCCGGTTCCCAGAGCTTCAACCGGGTGTTCGGCGCGACGCGCAACCCCTGGGACACCACCCGTACCTGCGGCGGCAGCAGCGGCGGCGCTGCGGTGGCGCTCGCCGCCCGGTTCATGCCGATCGCGGACGGCAGCGACACGGGCGGCTCGCTGCGCAACCCGGCGGCGTTCTGCAACGTCGTCGGCTTCCGCCCCTCGCCGGGCCGCGTGCCCGGCGGCTGGCAGGAACAGGGCGCCTGGTCGGACATCTCCACGTGTGGCCCGATGGCGCGCAGCGTCGACGACCTGGCGCTGCTCTTCTCCGCCATCGCGGGACCGGATCGATACGTGACGAACGCGCTGCCCGAACCGGGGGTCGCCTTTCGTTCGGTGACGCCGGTCGACCTGAGAGGCCTGCAGGTCGCCGTCTCCGAGAACTTCGGCGACCTGCCGGTCGCGGCGCCGATCCGGGAGACGATCCGGGGACTGGGAGACACCCTGGCCGACGCGGGGGCGACCGTGACGGCGGCCGAGCCGCACCTCGCGGACGCGGACCGCATCTTCCACGTCCTGCGGGCCACGCGGTTCCGCGCGCGGTTCGGACCGCTTCCCGCGGAGCAGAAGGCGGAACTCAAGGACACGATCCTCTGGAACGCGGCGGAAGGCGAGGCCCTCACGCAGGCGGACGAGGACTGGGTCGATGGGGCCCGGTCGGCCCTGGTCGCGCGGGTGGCGGCGTTCTTCGACGACTTTGACGTACTGATCGGCCCGACGACGCAGGTGCAGCCCTTCGACATCGATACGGACTGGGTGCGCGAGGTCGACGGCGTGGCCATGCGGACCTACATCGAGTGGATGCAGAGCTGCAGCCGCGTCACGGTGACGTGCTGCCCGGCGCTGTCGCTGCCGTGCGGCTTCGCGGAAGGGCTTCCGGTGGGCGCCCAACTGGTCGCGCCCATGCGCCAGGACGCCTTCCTGCTGTCGGTGGCGAAGGCGGTCGAGGAGGTTGCGGGTTCGGGCGAAGCGGTGCCGGATCTGGTCTGACGGTTACCGGGGCGCGTACCAGATCGGCGAGGAGTACGCCCGCTCCTGGCTGACCATCCGGATGCCTTCGGGCAGTTCCTCGATGCCGAAGAAGCGCGCGTCGTACGCCGTCCAGCGCGGTGTCGGGATCTCGAGCACGCGCACGTAGTAGAAGGCCGGTCGTTCGGGGTCGAAGTCGGGGTCCGTCCACGTCACGCGCAGTTCGGGATCGCCGATGGCGTTCGTGTACGAGGCGCCCGCCACGTCGACCGTGGATCCGACGGGCGCCACGGCGCCGTCGGCCTCCACCGTGCGCCCGTCGGCGAGCGCCACGTCGTGGACGCGTTCGCGGGTCGTGCCGTCGCCGGTCAGCCAGCCCTTCACGACCTGGATGCGGTCCAGGTTGGCCCCGTCGGGGTCCCGTAGGGCGGCGACCAGGAACGTCGGTGCGGCGGCGCCGGAGCCCGGCGGCAGGTCGGCTCCCATCGGCACGCCGCGGCGATAGCCGGGCGAGGCGACGTCCGGCGCGAGGGCGTCCTCCGCGGTGAAGGCCCAGCCGCCGAAGAAGCGCAGGGTGATGCGCGGGCCCGTCGTGGCGTACACCTCGCGGCGTTTCAATGCCGCGAAGAGGGCCTCGCGCGTGTTCTCCCGCGCCCAGACGGCGGCGTATCCCGCCGCGCCGGTCTCCCAGTTCAGCGGCGTGTCCCAGCTCGTCACCATCGGGTCCGAGATGCGGGTGGGGGAGGGAAACGTGATCGAGTACTTGCCCCAGAAGTTGTCGTTGTCGGCGGTGGCGAAGGACGAATGCGAGTCGGTGCTGCCGATGAGACCGTACCTGAAGGGGTTGATGCCGAGCTGGGCCTGCTGGGCGAGGCCCCGGCGCAGCGCGGACCGCGCATACTCCCCACGCTTGCGTTCGTCGAAGTCCGCGGTCTCCCAGTCCCAACAGCAGGGGTGGTTACCGGGCTCCATGGTGCCGCCCGCCCAGCTATTCCAGGTCTCGAAGTCGGCGAACTCGTCGGTGGGCGAAAGCACCGGATGGGCCTCGCTGTCGCCCTTGATCTGGGTCACCTCGTAGACAGGTTCGAAACGGCTGCGCAGCGCGGCGTACTCCGCGTCCTGAGGCGCGCCGCGCGAATCCGTAAGCGCGAACATGGCCCCGTTGCTGGTGTTGCCGTTGTGCGGGATGGCGATGACCTGCCCGCCGGTCTCGGCTTCGTAGCGCGCGAGGAAGGCCCACAGGTCTTCCGGGTGCCGGCTGTGGTAGGCGCTGAAAGGCAGGATCCGTCCCGTCGTGCTCGCGTCGTCGCGAAACAACACCACGCGGTGGAGGTTGCCGAACACGCCTGCGACCGTGCCGACCGAAGTCCACTCGTAGCCGGAGAAGGCGGTGAACTCCCCCGGATCGTTGTACGCGTCCGCGTCGGCGATCACCGTGCTCCATACCGAGCGGATGTAGTGGTCGCCCAAGGTGTGTGGAGCGAAGCGCAGGCGTCCCGCGTCGGGGTCCGCCTGGTGGGCCCGGAAGAGCCCCAGCAGCTCCCTCCCGCCGGGCGCCTCGACGAGGTTCCGGTCGCCGGCCCGGACGCTCGCCGCCACGCCGAGGTTCTCCGCATGGTCGGCGATCACGAGGAAGTCGAGCGGTTTGCGGATCCTGACCCGCATGCCGTTGTTGGCGGTGACGGTCTCGCCGCGGGCGAACCGGTAGGCGACGGTCGGACTGACGACGTTGAGTCCCATCAGGTTCGCGTCGCCGGTGGAGTAGCTGGTGTGTACGTGGGTGTCGCCCCAGTAGACGGTGGTGGGGTACTCGCTGTCCGCGGCAGGGGAGTAGGACTGCGGGGCGACGCTCACGGAGGCGACGAGGAGGGCGATCGTCGCGGATGCGGCGGTTCGGGACATGACGTCGGACGTTCCTCGCCTGGGGTGCCGATGAGTTTCGCACGAGACCGGCCCCCGTATACTGGCGCGCCTTCCCATCCGAGAGTACGACATGGCACTGCTGGGTACGGTTCACTACGAGGTGCGGGACCGCGTGGCGCTCCTCACCGTCGACAACCCGCCGGTCAACCCGCTGAGTTCAGGCGTGCGGTTCTACCTGTCGCAACACCTGGAGACCGCCCTCGCGGACGAGGGCGTGGACGCGATCGTCATCACCGGCGCGGGCCGGGCGTTCATCGCCGGCGCGGACATCCGCGACTTCGGCAAGACCCCGAATCCCGAGGAAGTGCCGAAGCGCCCGGCCGGCGCGATCATCGAGGGAAGCGCGAAGCCGGTGGTGGCGGCCATCAACGGCACGGCCTTCGGCGGGGGCCTGGAACTCGCGCTCACGTGCCACTACCGGATCGCGGCGCCCGGCGCGCCCACGGGGCTGCCGGAGATCAAGATCGGCCTGCTGCCGGGCGGCGGCGGGACGCAGCGCCTGCCCCGGCTCATCGGCGCCGAAAGGGCCATGCTGGCGATCCTCTCGGGGGACCCGTTCGAGACGGACGAAGCGCTGGCGCTCGGCATCGTGGACGAGATCGTCGCGGGCGACCTGGTCGAGCGCGCCCTGGCGTTCGCCAGGACGAAGGCGGCGGCGGGCGGCCCGTATCCGCTCGTGCGGCATCGGCGCGACAAGGTGGAGGCGGACCGGGCCAATCCCGACGTCTTCAAGGCCGGCGAGGCCTACCTGGCGCGCCGCCTGCGGGGGCAGGTCAACGGACAGATGGCGTTCGAGTCCGTGAAGGCGGCGGTGGAGATCGACGGCTTCGATGCGGGCATCGCCGCCGAACGCGCGAACTTCCAGGTCTGTCACGACCACGAGCAACGCGCGGCCATGATCCACGTGTTCTTCGCCGAGCGGCAGGCGGCGCGTATCCCGGACGTCCCGGGAGACACGCCGAAGAAGGCCATCGGGAGCGCCGCCACGGTAGGCGGCGGACTGATGGGCGGCGGGATCGCGATGTCCTTCGCGGACGCGGGGATTCCCGTAAAGGTCCTCGAGATGAACCAGGAAGCCCTCGACCGCGGCCTCGGCGTCATCCGCAACAACTACGGCCGCATGGTGCGCGGCGGCCGCATCACGCAGGAGGAGATGGACGCCCGGGTGGGACGCATCGAGGGCGTGCTCGATTACGACGTGATCGGCGACGCGGACGTGGTCGTCGAGGCGGTGTACGAGAACCTCGATCTCAAGAAGCAGATCTTCGAGAAGCTCGACGCCACGATGAAGCCCGGAGCGCTCCTCGCGAGCAACACGTCCGCCCTCGATCTCGACCAGATGGCCGCGATGACGCAGCGCCCGGGGGACGTGGTCGGCATGCACTTCTTCAGCCCGGCCAACATCATGCAGCTGCTGGAAGTGGTACGCGGGGAAGATACCGGCAAGGAGACCCTGGCCACCGTCATGGCGCTCGGCAAGGCCATCGGCAAGACCCCGGTGCTCTCCGCCAACGCGCCGGGGTTCATCGGGAACCGCATGCTGGGCGGCTACACGAGCCAGGCCGGCGAGATCATCCTCCACGGCGCGCTCCCCGAGCAGGTGGACCGGGTGATCCGGGAGTTCGGGTTCAACATGGGCCCGTTCGCAATGAACGACCTGGTCGGTCTCGACCTCGGCTGGCGAGCGCGCAAGATGGCCGGCGTGACGGACGCGGACAAGCCGCTGACGGCCGTCGTGCCCGACAAGCTGTGCGAGCTGGGGCGGTACGGGCAGAAGACCAACGCCGGCTTCTACGCCTATCCGGAGGGCAGCCGACGCGGGGAGCCCGACCCGGAAGTAGCGAGGATCGTCGAAGAGACGTCCGCGGAGCTGGGCATCGCCCGGCGCGAGATCGGCGATGACGAGGTGCTGAAGCGGTGCCTGTATCCGCTCGTGAACATCGGCGCGCAACTGCTGGACGACGGGATCGCGCTGCGGGCGAGCGACATGGACGTGGTGTACGTGCACGGCTACGGATTCCCGAAGTACCGGGGCGGCCCGATGTACTACGCGGACCAGGTGGGGCTCGAGAACATCTACCGCGACATCCTCGCGTTCCACCAGGAGTACGGGGACGCCTGGCGGCCGGCACCGCTGCTGAAGCGGCTGGCGGAGGAGGGCGGCTCGTTTGCCGGTTGGGACGCGGCGAAGGGGTCGAGGTGACCCACGGCGCGTCGTCGTTCAGTGGCTTCGCCGTTGTGGAACGTGGGGGACCAGCGCGGGCATCTGCCGCCGCATGAAGGCGTCGAAGAGGGGGACAGTGAAGGCCGTCTCCCCGTGGCGTGGGCTCCAGACCATGCCCTTCTTGATGAGGCGTTGGCGGACGGTGGCGACCGCCGGGGTGCCGACGCCTAGCGTTTCGGCAATCCGGCCGGTCGGGTGCCCCGGGCCCAGTTCCGCCATGGCCCGCAGGTACTTCTGTTCCAGCGGGGTCAGTTGGTCGAAGCGGGCCCGGAAGAAGTTAACGCCGTTATCACAACTCCTGTTAACGCGGATAATGCAGTTAATTTCTGATGCTTGGAAAGCGGGCTTGCGGCGACGGACTCTCTCCGCCGACTACTTCGACAGGTCCACGATCCCAATCCGGTCCCCCAGGAACGTGCCGAGGTAGAACACGCCGTCGCGCTGCAGTGCGACGGTGACGCCGCCCATCGGGGCGCCCCCGTGGGAGATCAGCACCTGCTGGGAGAGATCGTCCGGATCGAGCGCCACGATCTCGAAGGGCATCCCGCAGGAGCCATCCTCGAGGCCCTGGCAGGCCAGCATCTCGCCGATGCCCCCGGTGTGGGCGGCGGCGAGCAGGCGCCCGTCCTCGCCCCAGGTGGTGTTGTCGACCGGGTCGATGTCGGCCGTCGCGACGGTTTCGCCGGTGGCCACGTCGATCTTGCGGACGCCGCCCGAGCCGTAGACGTTGAGGTAGACGTACCGCTCGTCCTCGGACTTCTCGATGCCGTTCGGCATCGGGGCGTCCGTGCCGTCGATCTTCCGGAACCCGCCCGCGGCCGACCAGGCGTAGACCCAGCCCGTGTCGGAACCGAGCAACGCCTGCACGAGCGAGAGCGGCATGCCGTCCCGCGGGAACATCTGCGTCGCCCAGAAGCCGCCGTCGCGCAGCAGGACGACATCGTTGAAGAAGCCCTCCTCCGGAGCGATCACGCAGCCCCGCCAGGCGAGCGAGCCGTCGTCGAACATCTCGAAGAGTTCCACCGACTCGCGCCCGCCGTGGTTGACCACCGCGAGTTCGTGGCGGCCGTCGGCGCGCGTCTCGATGTCGATGCCGTGGGGCGAGAAAACCGCGGCGTCGGGCGGACCGCAGGCGGGGTCTCCCCACTCCGACGCTTCCGCTCCCGGTGCGCCTTCGGTGGCCGGGAACAGCACGGTCAGGGCGCGGGAACCCGGATCGTAGGTGGCCAGGCTCCCGCTCCGCGCGCCCTCCATGTCGCCGAACTGGCTGACCAGGATCCTGCCGTCCGGGGCGAGGGCCAGGTCCTCCGGATTCTGGAACTGGCAGTCGACGTCGATGCCGAACCCCGGTTCGCAGCCGGTGACGGGCGAGAACTCCGAGGAGCACCCGGCGGCGAAGGCCAGGCCGGCGGCAAGGAGGATCGCTCGAGGAAGGGGAGTCGAATCAATAGCCTGCGTATTCATCGCTTTCTCCAATTCTGAAGCGCAGCGTGCTGACACGGTTCGGGGCGGACACGGCCTGGCCGTCCTCGACGCGCGGCCGGAACCGCCAGCGGGACAGGGACGCGAGGGCGGCGGCATCGAACGTTCCGGCCGGCACCGACTCGACCACGCGCGGGTTCGCGACCGCGCCCGCGGCCGTGACGTCGTAGCGGACGACGACGTAGCCCTCGATCCCGGCGGCCTTGGCGGTCGCCGGATACACCAGGTCGGGGCCGGACAGGAACTGCGCCGGCCGCGAGGGGCTCGAGCACGCGCCGAGCAGCGCGGACGCGCCGAGGAGAACGGCGGCCCATGGGACGGCGCGCGGGTACGGGACGACGAGCCGTGGCATGGGGCGGAGACTACACGACCGGAGCGGCGGCGACGTGCTGAAGCACGTCCTGGAACGCCGCCTCGAGGGCGTCGAAGCGCCGCGCCGCGTCGAACTGGGAGTGGGCGCGCTCGAGATTCTGGCCGCGATAGGCGACGCGGAAGTAGCGGTCTCCGGTGCAGTGGTCCGTCAGGAAGCGGACACCGAGCATGAAGCTCATGTGTCCGGGAGCCGCCGCGAAGGCCTTCGGGTCGACGATCCCGCCGGCGCCCCGCGCGAAGCCGCGCGCGACCCGTTCGAAGGTCTCCAGGGAGACGTGGAGCGCCGAGGCGGCCTCCTCGGCTCCGCTCGCCACGGACCGGACGAGGTCGCCGAAGTCCCAGGCGGGGTGTCCGCGCATGGCGGTGTCGAGGTCGATCAGGTGCGTGACGCGCGGCTCCTCCGGATGGAACAGCAGGTTGTTCACCTTGCAGTCGCCGTGGATGACGGCCCGGACGTCGGGAAACCGGTACGCCTCGCGGGTCGCCACGAAGTCGACGTCCGCGGAGGCTTCCGGCGCGGCCTCCCGCAGCGCGTCCAGGTAGCGGGGCAGGTCGTGAAACCCGTCGATGACCGGCTCGAGCACGTCGTCCATGCGGGCGACCGCGGCGTGCAAGCCCCCGAACGCGAAGCCGGCCGGCTCGACCAGCGCGTCGGAGATTTCCTGCAGGTTGCGTCCCTCGGCGAACGGAAACAGCCGCCACAGCTCGCCGGCCTCGTCCGTCGCCCATAGTGGTCCCTCGCGCGTCGGTATGGGTGCGACGATCCCGGCATGGTGGGGGAGGAGCTTCGCCAGGTTGCGCATGACGCCCTCGGGATTGGTGAAGACGTGCCCGTTGATGCACTGCAGGACGAAGCGGTCGTTTCCCACGGAGAAGGTCCGGTTGACATGGCCGCCCGGCAACGGGCGTATCTCGAGCCCGGCGGCATCCGGC
>JAJDTI010000144.1 GCA_022827245.1 Pseudomonadales bacterium
CCCCGGCGCTACTACCCCCCGGAGCGTTTTCCCCAAGCACCGGGGTCGCCCCCCCGCGCGGTGCGACCCCGTTTTCTCGCCAGCCCCGCGATGCGCGCGGCCTAGGCCAGGCGATCGCGGACTCGGGCGCTGCTACTGCGCGTTCCAGGCCTCGTAGACCTGCTCCCACCCCACGAGGGCGATGGTGTTGCCGTCGTCGTCGATGAAGTTGAGCGGGCCCATGAAGGTCATGTAGAACTCGCTGTCCTCGTCGAACTCGGTGTGGTCGTGCTGCGCGTTGCAGGCCTCGTATCCATATCCGGGCGCGACCGCCGTCTCTCCACCTGCCGCGTCGCCGCCGCGCACGTGCATCTTGCCCTTGGTCAGGAAGTATTCGCCCGGACCCATGTGGATGTGCTTGGCGAACGACGAGCCCTTCTTGCAGTCGAAGATCGCCGTCCAGGCACCCGCCTCCGGGGAGACGTGGAGCAGTTTCCACTTGATGTCTCCCTGGCACAGGCCTTCCGGGAACTGCACCCAATCCACCTCGTCCATCTGGACGTAGTCGCCACTGGCCTTTTCTGCCGTGTTTGCCATTTCCTCCGCTCCTCTCGATGGCGGCACGCGCCGCCGAACAAGAACCCGACCTTCGCCGACGTTACGGCGAGAGTCGACCCCGCACCAAGTGTCTACCCCGTTTTTCCACAGGTCAAATCGACTGACGGCTCCGGAGCGTCCGTATCGCCGTCCAGAGCAGCCACGCGAAGACGACGACGTCGAATATCGGGATCAGGAGCGCCAGGTCGCCCTCGAGGTAGCCCATGATCGCCCCGACCGGCACGACCACGCACAGGACGATCGCCGCATAGGCGGTGGCGACGGGCCAGACGTTATGCAGGAGCGAGAGCAGGAACAGGACTGCGGCGACGACGAAGGGCGGAACGAGCAACACGCCCAGCACGAGGTACTCGCCGAGCGCGACGGCGACGATCAGTGCGCCGACGATGCGGAGGACGTTGGGAAACGTCACTTCGGCCCCTCCGTCCGGAATGCTTGCGCAGACTCGATCCGCTTATCCCGTCACGGCGACCCGGCCGTCCCCGTCGATGCGCGCCGAGCGGCCGCAGAACTCTTCGCGCACCATGGACTGCATGAGCGCGGGATCCTCGGAGTTCGCCCAGACGCGCTCGCCCCGCGGGGTCCGTAGCGCCAGGTGCGCGATGGCCGGGTCGTCGCCGGCGTACATGACCGTGTAGGACTCGATCTCGGCATCTCCGCGGTACTCGGGAAGGCACTCCCGGGACGGCAGCGCATCGATCTCCGCCTGGACGTTGGCGAACTGGAAGTCGCGCTCCGGCGGGGCGCTCGAGTAGACGCCGTGCACATGCTTGTAGAGGTTGCCGCCGTTGCCGGTGACCAGCCCATAGGCGTCCGGCGTCTCGCGCAGCAGTTCGGCGGTGCGCGCGATGCTGTGCATGACGTAGTTGTTGAGCGGGCCGCCCCCGAAGGTGAGGCCGCCCGTCACGGTGAGCGGGCGTTCGTGCGGCAGCCCGAGTTCGTCGGCCGCCACCTGCACCGCGGACGGGAAGCAGCTATAGAGGTCCACGAACTCGAGATCGGACGCCTCGATGCCGGCCATCTCGAGCGCCCTGCCACCGGTGATGCGCACCCCGGGGGAGGTGTAGAAGTTGTCCCGCACGGACGCGGAGAAGTGGTCGTACCCCTGCGCTCCGGAGACGGGATAGACCCAGCGGGACTCGTCGATCCCGAGTTGCCGAGCCTTGCCGGCGGAACAGAGGATCAGGGCCGCGCCCATGTCCACCATCATGTTGGCGTTCATGAACTTGGTGTAGGGGAAGCTGATGGCCCGGTTCCGGGCGGAGGGCGTACGGATCTCCTCCGCCGTCATGTTGTATTGCACCCAGGCGTTCGGATTGTCCTGGGCGACGTCGTTGAACCGGGACCAGAGGCCGGAGACGCGCTCGAGGTGTCCCTGGATCGACTCGCCCCGCCGGTGGCGGATGGCGTTGTCGTACATCGGGTAGACCTGGATCGCGCGGCGGATGCCCTTGGCGACCTCGTACTCGTGGTGCTCGGGCTTCTGCTTGCCGACCAGCACGTCGTAGGTCCCGGGCGCCTCGGTCTGCGGGAGCGTCACGCCGGCCTTGCGGGCCTTGTTGGTGCTGTAGCCGTTCTCCGCCCCCGTGATCAGCACGAGGTCGAACTCGCCCCGCAGGATCTCCCCCGCCGTCATGTTGACGATGGCCTGGTTCTGGTTGCCCCCGAAGAGCGTTCCGACGGTGTGAGCCCCCAACGCGCCGATCCGCTCGGCGATGAGCGCGGCGGGGTTCTGGTAATCCCACACGCCCTTGATGACCCGGACCGACTGGACCTGGGAAAGGAACCCGCCGACGCCGGTGTCGCGCTCCGCCCGCGCACACGCCTCGAGCATCATCTCGATGGGCTCGATCGCCTGGTCGAGGGATTCGACCCGGTTCAGGAGCTGCCCGACGCCGACCAGGACGGGTGTGCGCGCGTGGACCATGGCGCCGACGCTGTCAGCCGGCCTCGTCGATCCAGGCGGCCTTGCGCTTCTCCCGGAACGCCGCCATGCCCTCGGCGGCTTCGTCGGAACGGAACATCCGGCCGCTCCACTCCGCCGTCACCTCGAACCCTTCCTCGATGGAGAGCGTCGGCACGCGCCGTACGAGCTTCTTGCACTGGACCACCGCGTTCGGACCGCCGAGGTTGACCATGTCGATCTCCTCCTCGACGGCGGCCACGAGCCGATCCTTCGGGACGGCCCGGTGGGCGAAGCCCATCGAGACGGCGTCGGCGCCGCTGAACCGTTCTCCGGTGATGAAGAGCTTCATCGCGTGATGGGTGCCCAGTTTCGGGATGCACACCACGGAGATCACCGCCGGGATCACGCCGATGCGGACCTCGCTGAAGGACATGCGCGCGTCCTCCACCGCCACGACGATGTCGGAGGCGCCGACGAGCCCAAGCCCTCCTGCGAACGCGGCGCCGTTGACGGCCGCGATGACGGGCTTGTCGCTCTCCATGATGGTGGTGAGGACCTGGGGATAGGGCACCGACCGGCGCCCCTCGATGGCCGCCCCGGGCGGGCTCTTGAGGTCCGCGCCGGAACAGAACGCGGGATCGGCGCCGGTGATGACGATGCAGCGAACGTCCGGATCCTCGTTCGACGCGAGGAGGTGTTCGTACAGCTCGCTGACCAGCACCGACGAGAGCGCGTTGCGGTTCTCGGGCCGGTTCAGCGTGATCCAGGCCGCGCCGTTCCTGATCTCGTACAGGGTCGCTTCGGTTGTCGGCATGTGCTTAGCCTTCCTCTTCTTCGAGCACCACCAGCAGCGCGCCGTTGTCGACCTGGTCGCCCGGGTCCACCAGCAACTGCTTCACCGAGCCCGACATCGGGGCGGTGATGCGGTGCTCCATCTTCATGGCCTCCAGAATCAGCAGGAGCTGACCGTCCTCGACGGTGTCCCCCTGGGCGACGTGCACGGCGGTGACGTTGCCCGGCATGGGCGCGACCAGGCCGCCCGGGACCGTGGCGCGTTCGCTGGACGGAAAGCGCGACAGTTCCTCGAGTTCGACATCGCCGGCCGAGCCGTGGACGAGCCACAGGCTGTCGCGCGCCGAGACGGACGCCTCCGTCCGCCGGCCGTCGATCTCCAGGTCGATCCCGGTGGCGTCCACCTCGTACACCACGACCGCGTAGTCGGACTCGCCGATCGTCACGGCGAAGGTGTCGTTGCGCCCGGCCCGGTACTCCACGAGCACTTCTTCCCCGTCGTGCCGGAACCTCGTGCGCTGCGGCGGCATCAGCGAGTTGCGCCAGCCGCTCGGGATGTCGGCCAGCACCGTGGCGGCGGCCCTGCGCCGCGCCTGCCCGACGAGGGCGGTCGCGATGCACGCGTGGTGCAGGTCCTCGGCGGACAGCCCGCGCGTCCGCGACGGCTGCACCCGGTCGATGAAGTCCGTGGTGGTGTCGCCGGCCAGGAACGCCGGTTCGCGAAGCGTGGCCACGAGGAAGTCGCGGTTGTTCGTCACGCCCTGCAGGCGGGTCTTCTCGAGCACCCTTGCCAGGCGCCCGGCGGCCTCGCGGCGCGTCGGGGCATGCACGATGACCTTGGCGATCATCGGGTCGAACTCGATGCTGACCGCGCTGCCGGTCTCGATACCGGTGTCGAAACGTCCGCCGTCCGCCTCCTCCCAGGCGAGGACCGTGCCGCCCGTCGGGAGGAAGTCGTTCGCCGGGTCTTCCGCGTAGACGCGGGCCTCGATGGCGTGTCCTTCGATCGCGAGGTCGTCCTGCCCGTAGCCGAGGGCTTCCCCTTCCGCGATGCGAAGCTGCTCGCGGACGAGGTCGAGGCCCGTGATTTCCTCGGTGACGGGATGCTCGACCTGGAGCCGGGTGTTCACCTCGAGGAACCAGAACTCGCCCCCGTCGAGCAGGAACTCGACGGTCCCCGCCGAGGCGTAGCCGATCTTCTGCGCCGCGGACACCGCCGCTTCGCCCATGCGGGCGCGCAGGTCCGGGTCGACCGCGGGCGACGGCGCCTCCTCGATGATCTTCTGGTGACGGCGCTGGATGGAGCATTCGCGCTCGAAGAGGTGCACGAGGTTGCCGTGCAGGTCCCCCAGGATCTGGAGTTCGACGTGCCGGGGCGCCGTCAGCCAGCGTTCCAGGAACACCGTGTCGTCGCCAAAGGACGCCTTCGCCTCCCGACGGGCGCCCTCGACGGCTTCGGCGAGTTCCGCTTCCGCCTCGACGATGCGCATGCCGCGCCCGCCGCCGCCCGCCGCGGCCTTGACGAGGACCGGATAGCCGATCTCCCCGGCGGCGGCCGCGAAGTCCGTGTCGGACTCGAGTTCTATGGCGGGGAGCGTCGGTACCCCCGCTTCCTGCATCAGCGCCTTGGCGGCGAGCTTGTCGCCCATCGCGGCGATGGCGTCGGCAGACGGTCCGACCCAGCGCATGCCGGCGCGCTCGACGGCGCGCGCGAAGTCCGCGTTCTCGGAGAGGAAGCCGTAGCCCGGGTGGACGGCGTCCGCGCCGGACCGCTTGCAGGCCTCGAGCACCTTGGCCGCGTCGAGGTACGTCTCCGCAGAACTGGTCCCGTGCAGGGCGATGGCGACGTCCGCGTCGCGCACGAACGGGGCGCCCGCGTCTCCGTCCGCGTAGACGGCCACGGTGGCGATGCCCATGTCGTGGGCGCTGCGGATGATGCGCCGCGCGATCTCGCCCCGGTTGGCGACGAGCAGCCGGGTGATGGGCCGAATGGTCACATCCGCCATGTGCCGAACTCCTTCGTTCCCTGGACCTTGTTGTTGTGGCACGCGGAGAGCGACATCGCGATGACCAGCCGGGTGTCGCGCGGATCGATCATGCCGTCGTCGGACACCCGCGAGGTGGCGTAGAGGCCCTTGGAGCGTTCTTCCGCCCAGTGCTCCGCGACCTCGACGCGGCGCTCGTTCGCCTCCTCGTCGAACTCGAGCCCGCGGCGCTCGGCGGCGGCGCGCTGCACGATCGTCATGACGCCAGCCATCTGCTTCGGCCCCATCACGGCGATCTTCGCGGTGGGCCAGAGATAGGTGAAGCGCGTGTTGTAGGCGCGCCCGCTCATGCCGTAGTTCCCGGCGCCGTAGGAGGCGCCGACGATGACCGTGATGTGCGGCACCGTCGAGTTGGATACCGCGTTGATCATCTTCGAGCCGTTCTTCGTGATGCCGCGCTGCTCGAAGTCCGTGCCCACGATGTAGCCGGTGATGTTGTGCAGGAACAGCAGCGGCACGTCGATCTGGTTGCAGAGCTGGATGAACTGCGACGCCTTCTCGGCGGACTCCGAGAGGAGCGGGCCGTTGTTGCCGAGGATGCCGATCGGGTAGCCGTGGACGGACGACCAGCCCGTGACGAGGGTCGGGCCGTACAGGGGCTTGAACTCCTCGAAGCGGGAGCCGTCCACGATCCGGGCGATCACGTCGCGCATGTCGAAGGGCACCCGCAAGTCCTCGTTCACGATGCCGAGCAGTTCCTCGGGGTCGAATCGCGGGGGGTCCGCCGGCAGGCTCGGTCCGGGCCCGAGCTTCCGCCAGTTGAGGTGCCGCACGACCTCGCGGCACATGCGGATGCCGTCGAGTTCGTCCTGGGCCAGGTAGTCGCCAAGCCCCGAGATCCGCGTGTGCATGTCGGCGCCCGCGAGTTGCTCGTAGTCGGCGTCCTCGCCGGTCGCCATCTTCACGAGCGGCGGGCCGCCGAGGGCGACCTGGGACTGGTTCTTGATGAAGATGTTGTAGTCGCTCATGCCGGGCTGGTAGGCCCCGCCCGCCGTCGACGCGCCGAACACCAGGGAGATGGTCGGAATGCGCATCTTCGAGAGTTCGGTGATCTCGTAGAAGAGCCGTCCCGACTCCGCGAAATGGCCGCCTTCCCGGCGGATGGAAGCCTCCGGGTCGCCCCCGCCGCCCTCGCCGCGCAGGTCCGCCCCGGCGGACTCGACGAACTGGACGTACGGGATGCGGTTGTCCCGCGCGATCTCGAGGCCGCGCATCAGCTTCTTGCTGTTGAACTGGTTGAACGCCCCCGCGCGGACCGAGGGGTCGTGTCCGAGGATCAGGCACTCCGTCCCCTCGATCACCCCGATGCCGACGATGAAGCCGGAACCGACGTTGTAGTTCGAGCGCCAGGCGGCCAGGGGGCTGATCTCGAGGAACGGCGAGTCCCGGTCCAGGACCAGGGAGATGCGCTCGCGCAGCGGCATCTTGTCCCGCGAGCGCAGGCGGGCCATGGCCTCCGCCCCGCCGCCCCGCGCGGCTTCCTCGTAGAGCTCGTCGAGCTGGGCGAGCATGTCCAGCATGCCCGTGCGGTTCTCGCCGTAGCCGTCAGAACGGACGTCGAGTTGCGATTCCAGTACAGCCATTCAGGTTCTCCCGAAACCTCGTCAGCGACACCGGCCGGCCCGCGCCCGAGCGCGCCCGGCCAGACCGGCGCGATCCAGTTGTGCTAGCGGCGCAGCGCCGCCCGCTCGTTGTCCTGCCAGGGCGCGATCTGCCCGTCGTAGACCTCGGGGCCGAGACGGAAGTGCGCCGCTTCGTCGAGCGTCTCCACGAACGGCATCTCGCGCGGATACAGGCACTCGCCGCGCGGCCGCGCTCCGGCCTTCGAGATGTGACCCCACAGGGGGTGGCCAACCACCTCTTCCGCGATGGCCGCCGCCTCGATCAGCTTGTCGAGGTTGTAGCCGGTCTCGATCCCCAGTTCATGGCAGAAGTCCACGAAGTCCTCCGTCGGCACGTGCCCGGCGGCGCGTCCGTTGCCGCAGTAGGGGCAGCCGCCCATGCCGCCGATGGACGTGTCGTACTCGCGCACCCCGAGCTTCAGCGCCTCGTAGTAGCTCGCGATCGTGAGCCCCCGCGTGTTGTGCAGGTGCATGTGGAAGTCGGTGATCTCGGGCCAGCGCTCCTTGATCTCGATCAGGGTGTCGCGCACCTGGTCCGGCGTGTTCCAGCCCATCGCTTCCAGGAAGGAGCAGCGCGTCACCGGGATGCCGGCGGCGTGCCACTTGTCGATCATGAGCTCGAGGTGCGCGAGCCGCTGCTCCATCGAGAACGGCCCCTCGAAGTTCGAGCCGAAGGGGTTGCCGATCGCGACGGAGCCGGCCTCGGCGCCGGCCTGCTTCGCGGCCTCGATGGAGGCGTCGAGCGCCGCGATCTGCTCCCCCTGCGTGCGGTTGTAGTTGCGCCGCGCGAAGGTGTCGCACATCTCGACCAGCGTGCCGAAGCTGCGCTTGCGCACGTCGATCTTCGGGTAGTAGGCGTCGGCCCGGTCGTAGCCGAGCTTGTTGAACACCGCGGCGGTGTAGCGGACGCCGGGCTTCGGGACGAAGCGCTCGGCGATCTCGTCGATGCGCGCCATCTGGGGAGTCCACTTCGGATGGGCGAACGAGCCGATGGAGATGACCTTCGCGCCGGTCTCGCCGAGGGCGTCGAGCAGCCGGAGCTTGTCGTCGACCGGGATGTCCGCGCGCTCGATCTGCAGGCCCTCGCGCATGGTGTCGTCGGTAATGACGACCGACTTCGGCAGGTTGTCCATGTGCATCCTCCCCGTGGTGCGAACCTGCTTTTTTATCAATTGGCGGGGTTTCCCGCCACCTTCGGCTGACCTCCGACGGCCCACGGCTTGAATGCCGGCGGCCAACCCACGACACTCAGCCGCCTTCACACGGGGGATGCATCGGATGAAGCTCTGGCACTGCCACAACGCGCGCTCGCTGCGCCCGCTCTGGGCGCTCGAGGAGATGGGTCTCGACTACGAGCTGGAGGTGCTGCCCTTCCCGCCGCGGGTGTTCCAGAAGACGTATCTCGGCACCAACGTCCTCGGCACGGTGCCCTACTTCGTCGACGGGGAGACCCACATGACGGAGTCGAGCGGCGTCTGCCACTACCTCGTCGAGAAGTACGAGCGCTACGACTTCGGCCTGCGTCCGGACCACCCGGAGTACGGGGCGTACCTGAACTGGCTCTACCACAGCGACGCCACCCTGACGTTCCCGCAGACGCTGGTGCTGCGCTACACGCAGCTCGAACCCGAAGAACGCCGTCAGCCCACGGTGGCCGCGGACTACCGCAAGTGGTACCTCGCGCGGTTGCGGCTGGCGGACAGGCGCCTGGCCGAGACGGAGTTCCTCTGCGCGGACCGCTTCACCATCGCGGACATCGCCATCGCCTATGCGCTGCTCCTCGGCGAGAGCCTCGACATCCACCACGACTACCAGCCACAGACCCGCGACTACCTCGAGCGCATGAAGGCGCGCGACGGCTTCCAGCGCGCGCAGCGGGCGCAGGAGGACGCGGCGCCAACGGCGTGACTACGCAGGCCGGGGCCCTCCCGCCGGACCGGCTCGGAGCCGTTGTCCGGCTCGACGACGGCCAGACCGTAGTCCGCTTCGCGCGTCGCCTCGCGTTCCCGGTGGACCGCGTGTGGCGGGCGATCACCGACCGCGGCCTCCTGGCCTCCTGGTTCCCGGGATTCGCGTTCGAGCCGGAGCGGGGCGGCCGTTACACGATCCACTTCGGCGGCGACTGCGAAGGTCCGGCCGACGTGGAAGGCACGGTCGTCGAATACGCCCCGCCCAACCTCCTGCAGTGCGGTACGATCCGCTGGGAACTCGAGGCGGCGGACGACGGCTGCCGACTCGCTTTCTCAGACGTGCTCCAGTTCCAGGACGGGCGGTCCGACGCGGAGATCGCCAACGCGGTGCTCGGCGGCTGGCATCGATACCTGGACCTGCTCGAGCAGAGCCTCGAGGGCACGCCGGATCCGGATACGCCGGAGCCCGACTACTCCGGATCGGACGTACTCGTCGCACTGGGGGAACGGGAATGGGACTGAAACTCTGGCACCACGTCCACGTCGTCAACCCCGAGTGGCATGACGCCGCACCCTGGTGGGCGGAGCACGCACCGCTGGACTGCGTCGCCTGGGATCACCCAGCGCACCAGGGATACAAGTCCGAGATCCTGCGCAGCGGGCCGAACCTGGTGCTGATGATGGCGGCGCAGCACGCCGACGCTCCCGAAACGGCCGCCATCGAGAGCCTGGGTGTCGCCGTGCCGGACCTGGCCGAGGCGCTCGATTCGCTCACCAGGGGAGGCGGCAAGGTCCAGTCCTGCGACGAAGTGTCCGCGCAGGTGACCGATCCCTGGGGGATGCGCCTGGAGTTCCTGCAGTCCGGGCCGGGCGACTCGGCGCTCAGCCACGTCAACATCCTGGCGGAAGACCCGTCGATGCTGCGCGACTGGTACCAGCGGCACCTGGGCGGGGAGCCCCGCGCCTGTGAGTTCGACGCGTCGCGAACAGCCTTGGCGTACGACACCTGCGAGCTGTTGTTCAGGCAAGCGCATGCCGCCACGCTGGACCAGGGCGCCGGCTATCGGCATTACGATCACCTGGGCTGGTTCGTCGAGGACATCCACGGGACCTGCGCCGAACTGATGGCGGGGGGCGTGGAGTTTCCGGAGCACGCCTCGCGCGGCGCCGCCAATCCCCCGAAGCCGGGCGACGGGCGCATGATCGCGTTCGCCCGCGATCCGGGTGGCATCTGGTTCGAGCTCGTCAACGTCATTCCGGAAAACGCGCATCGGGCGAAGATCGGCAGGTGGGAGGACTGAGTCGGCACCATGGCTTTCAACTACCCGGAACTCATGCCCCAGATGCTGGCCGAACGGGCGGCGCAACAGGGCGACGGCACCGCCCTGCAGCACGTGGACGGATCGACGTTGCGGTGGGGCGAGGCGTACTCCGACGCGCTACGCTGGGCCGATGCGCTGGAACGCCTCGGCGCCCGCCGCGGACAGCCGGTGGTCACGATCTTCTCCAACTCCTTCGATGCCTACCGGTCGTGGCTCGGCTGCGCCTGGCTGGGGGCGATCGAAGCCCCCGTCAACACGAACTACAAGGGCGAGTGGCTGCGCCACGTGGTCAACAACACCGGAGCGGAGATCGTGCTGACGGAAGCGCGGTTCAGCCAACCGCTGTTCGACATCGCCGATCAGCTCCCGCATGTGAAGCACTGCGTGGTCTTCGGCAGCCTCGACGCGGCGCCGCCGTCGTTGCCGTTCAGCGTTCTGTCCGAGGCGGAGTTTCCGCAGGGCGCCACGGTCCGTGAGCGCGCCGAACCCGAGCCCTGGGACATCTCTTCGCTCATCTACACGTCGGGCACCACCGGTCGCTCGAAGGCCGTGATGGTGCCCTGGCGGCAGCTCACGTCCTCCCTGGAGAGCGGGATGATCCCGCGGGACAGGCTGCCGGGCCTCAGTCTGTATTCGCCCTACCCCGTGTTTCACATCACCGGGAAGGCCGGGTTCTACTACGCCACGGTGTTCGGCAATCCCAGCGTCATTCGCGAAGCCTTCTCGCCGGGCGAGTTCTGGGCGGACATCAGGCGACACGAGCCGAACGGCCTGGTCCTCCTCGGGCCCCTGGCCCAGATGATCCTGGACCAGCCGCCACGGGCGGACGATGCCGACAACCCGATTCGCACGCTCGTGATGGCGCCCGTCATCCCGGACGTCGATGCGTTCTGCGCGAGGTTCGACGTCGAGGTCTTCACGACCTACAACATGACCGAGATCAACTGTCCCATCATCAGTGCGGACGGTCCTTCCACCGGCGCCAACTACAGGAGCTGCGGGAAGCCACGCGAGGGCGTGGAGGTGCGGATCGTCGATGAGCACGACATGCAGGTGCCGGCGAACACGCCCGGCGAGATGATCGTTCGCAGCGAACCCTGGGAGCTGAACGCGGGCTACTGGAACATGCCCGACAAGACCAACGAAGCCTGGCGCAACGGGTGGTTCCATACCGGGGACGCGTTCACCTGCGACGAGGACGGCAACTACTATTTCGTCGACCGCGCCAAGGACTACATTCGCCGACGGGGCGAGAACATCTCCAGTTTCGAGGTGGAATCCATCGTCAACGGACACCCGGCGGTCGCCGAGTCCGGCGCGGCCGCGGTCCCGTCGGAGCAGGGAGAGGACGAGGTCAAGGTTGCCGTCGTGCTGCACCCCGGGGCGGAATTCGAGCCGGCGGAGCTGATCGAGTTTCTCGTGCCCCGGATGCCGCGTTTCGCCATTCCGCGCTACGTGGAGGTCTGGGACGCGTTGCCCAAGACGGAAGCGACGGCGCGCATACAGAAGGCGAAGATCCGGGAAGCGGGCGTGTCGGCCGACACCTGGGACCGTGTCGAGGCAGGCGTCAGGTTGCCCCGGTGACCTGGCAGGCGAGCACGACATGACCGACGCCATCGATCCGGCCGAGATCACGGCCAGGGGATGCCGCTGGGTGCGCACGGAGGACGGGCGCATCGTCGAGTATTCGGTCACGGGCAGCACCCGGGCGGACGCGCGCACCGTGGTGGCCGGGTACTTCGCGGTCACGGACGAGCCAGCGTCGTGGACGGAGGCCTACGGGCCGCTGAACGTTCGCATGATCAACGTGTCGCTGCCCGGCCTCGGCATGAGTTCCCTGCACCCGGGGCGCAGGGTGGCCGAATGGCCCGCGACGGACCTGGACCCGATCCTCGAGGCGGAAGGCGTGCGGGCCTTCCACGTCTATGGCGTCAGTTACGGCACGATTCACGCGATGGCGGTGGCGCAGCATCACGGACCGGAGCGCGTGCGGTCGATGGGGTTGCGGGTGCCCTACTTCGGCCTGCCGCTCTCCGGGGAGCTCGGTCTGCCCGACGGCCAGCCGCGGCTACCGGTGACCGAGGAGGTGGAGCGCAACACCCTGGAAGTCCGGCGCTGGCGTACCGGCTTCGGCCGTTGGATGGGCTTGCCCCTCGACGAGAGCGACGAGAAATTGCAGCCGCCGGAGGCCTTCACGGCGCTGCGGGAAGCCATGGAGGAGCCGGGCGCGCGGAGCCATGCCGCGATGAGCCGCGACTATCCCGAAGAACTCGAGGCGTTCGCGCGCAACACGATCCCGCTGCACTCCCTGATGTACATGATGGCGCGGGACGTGGCCCTCGACCTGCCCGGCCTCGACCCGCGCAACGTCCCGCTCACCGGCGACCGGGTGGTGGTGTGGTACGCCGCGGACGACGAGGACTGCCCCCCGTCTCACGGCAAATGGCTCGCGGAGCACTTCGGCGCGAGGACGCGGGTCTTCGAGGGCTACGGGCACATCGGCGGAGCGTTTATCGACCACCCGGCGTTCCTCCGGGAACTCACGAGATAGGAGGGACGGCCAGGGAACATGCAACGCAGGCACTTTCTCGCGGCGTCCGGCGCGGCCGTCGTTGCCGCCGGCATCCCGGGCCGCGCCACGGAGACGCCCATGCACACGCCGACCGTCACCCTGTCGTCCGGAAAGGTGCGCGGGCGCATCGTGGACGGCGTGCACCGCTTCCTCGGCATCCCGTATGCCGAACCGCCCTTCGGCGAGCATCGGTTCGTCGCGCCGGTGCCGCGGTCGCGCTGGGACGGCGTGCTTGACGCCGCCGAGTACGGGGCCATCTGTCCCCAGACGGGCGGTGTCCCAGGCGGCAGCGAGCCGGACGAAGGCGAGGACTGCCTGAACCTGAACGTCTGGACCCCCGATCCGGGCGCGAAGGGACTGCCGGTGATGGTGTGGGTCCATGGCGGCGGGCAGGTCGCCGGCAGCGGTGCCGCGGCGTATTACGACGGCACGCATTTCGCGAAGAGCGGCGTGGTGCTGATCACCAACAACCGGCGCTTGGGCGCGGAAGGCTACCTGTACCTGGCCGAACGCTTCGGCGAGGGCGTCGGGCCCGGCAATCTCGGCATCCTCGACCAGATCGAGGTGCTGCGGTGGGTCCAGGAGAACGTGGAAAGGTTCGGCGGCGACCCTGGCAACGTCACGCTGTTCGGCGAATCCGGGGGCGGGGCCGCGACTCAGGCGGTGGTGGCGACCACCGGCTCGAAAGGACTGGTGCACCGGGTCATCCCGCAGAGCGGTGGACACGCCGCCCAGCGACCCGACTCGGCGAGCGCGATCGCCGACGTCGCGCTACGGACACTGGGGCTCGAGGGCGAAAGTCTCGATGCCCTGAGGGCCGTTCCCTGGCAGCGACTCGTGGAAATCTACGGCGTGCTGGACGCGACGGAGTTCGGTCGCCCGCAGACCTATCTTCCGGTCATCTCCGAAGCCATGCCCATGCACCCGGCCGATGCCGGGCACGCCGGCGCGGGCTCGGACCTCGACTACCTCATCGGGACGTGCCTCGACGAGGCCAGGCTGTTCAGCGCGTTCGGCGGGGACCCGGCGGACACTCCGTTTCACCGGCGGGCCCGGCGGCTCCTTGCCGTGGGAAACGCGGACTGGGACGCGGTCGTCGCCGCCTATCGCGCAGCGCGGCCCGAGCTCGACGCGGCCGGCGTGGAACTCGCCATCATGGGCGACATGTGGTTCCGCGCACCGAGCATCCGGATCGCCGACGGCCACGCCGGACACGACCTGGGCCGCACGTACATGTACCTGTTCACGTGGGAGTCGGAACGGCTCGGAGCGACGCACGCCATGGACATCGCGGTGTTCGGCAACGGGCTGCCGTTCGGTCCCCTCGCCGGCGACCGGTCGCCGGATCGCGTGGCGGAGCAGATGCGCGCGTCCTGGGTCAACTTCGCCCGTTCCGGAGACCCGTCGATTCCGGGTTTCGACTGGCCCCAGTACGACGCGGAACAACGCCTGACCGCGTCCCTGAACGACGAGTTCTCACTGCTGCGGGACCCGTATCGCAGGCAGCGCGCCGCCCTCGGCGAAGTGCTGACGATGAACTGGGGGGAACGGGGCGCGTAAGGCTCGCCGGCGACTTGGTGCAGTACGCGGAATGGACATCTTGATGTCCTCGATGGTGAGCACTATGATGCTCGCATGCGAACGACGCTCACCATAGACGACGATATCGCGGCATCCCTGAAGACGCTGGCACGGGACACCGGCAGATCGTTCAAGGCGGTGGTCAACGACGTGATGCGCCACGGCCTGCTGACGGGCGAGAAGCCGCTTTCCCAGAGAGAGCCATTCCGGGTCGAGTCGGCGGCGCGCGGGTTTCTGCCCGGCATCGATCCGCTGAAGCTCAACCAGTTGGTAGACGAACTGGAAGTGGACCGCTTCACCGAGCAACCGCACGACCGCACGGCTTGAGTGATCGTCCCCGACGTCAATCTCGTCGTGTACGCCTACAACGAGGACGCGCCGTTCCACGCCGCGGCGAAGACCTGGTGGGAGCGGTGCCTGTCGGAGGACGAACCCATTGGACTGGCCTGGGCCGTGATCCTGGGTTTCGTGCGACTCATGTCCAACAGGCGCGTCCTGGCGAGACCGCTTCCGGCCGCGGAGGCCGTGCGGCACTGCGGGTCATGGCTTGCTCAACCGAACGCCCGCATCATCCTGCCCGGATCCACGCACATGGACATCCTCGCAGGTCTGCTGGGTGGGCCGGTGGGACCCAATCTCGTCACGGACGCGCACCTGGCGGCCCTGGCCATAGAGCATCAGGCCGAGCTTCACTCGAACGACAGCGACTTTGCCCGTTTTCCGGGTCTACGTTGGCGTAACCCTGTCGCGTCGGGCGCCGGGAGTCCTTAGGCCCGCCCGGGGGACGGACTTGTCCCGTCCCGTCTCCACGGGGCGCTACAGGCCCCCGACCTGCGCGTTGATGTGATCCCAGACCGCGCGTTCCTCGCCCCAGGGATCGTCCGCGACGGAGACCGGGTCGCCGAACAGCGCGGTTGAGCGCGTGTCGGGCGCATAGGGTGCCCAGTCCTTGAGCGCGTCCGTGCGCGGGTCGCCGTCGGCGGCGAACGCGAGCCAGGCGTCCTGGACGTGGCCCGCCAGCGCGTCCGCCGCGTCCCCGCTGCCGAAGAACGCTGCACTCCCGGAGTTCAGGGCGTGCGTGCCGAACACGAAACCGATGTCGATCGCATGGGGCGATCCGAGCTTCCCGTCCTCCCAAGGCGACTCCCAGGTGAACAGGTACTGGAACGACTCCTGATCCCGGGCCGCCAGGGCCTCTCCGAGGCGGATGGCCGGAACGCGGAATACGCGGTCCGTCTCGATGGCGGCGAACAGGGCCGCGGCGTCCGCCGCCTCGCCGCGTCCTTCCCGGGCCGAGCGATAAGCCGCGATCACGGTTTCGGAGTCGTCGATGCGACCGGCCAGGAACTGCCGCAACGCCGCATCGTCCTCCGGCGCCGGGAACCCGGGCATGGCCGTGAACAGCTTCCATTCGTCGCGCGCGGCGCCGACCATGACCGGAATCCCGTCCGCCGAACCCGCCGCGACCGCGTCCAGGGGCAGGTCGGTCAACTGCGCGCCATCGATGCAGGGCTGGAACACCATGGCGCCGCCGAACTTCGCGCCCACCGCCATGCCGGCTTCGACGAGGCGCTGCGGATCCAGGGCCAGGAGTTCTGCGGCCGGCGCGTTCACGGACACGCCGGCAAGCTCGAGCAGTCCTTCCGCGATTTCCGCCGCCCGGGCGACCGGTTGCGCCGTACTGCAGGCGCCGCTCTGCGGAATGGCGCGGTGGAAGAGCCCGGCCGCCGGGGCGAACGCCATCAGCGCGCCGACACTCATGCCGCCCGCCGACTCGCCGAAGATGGTCACGCGATCGGGATCGCCGCCGAAGGCTGCGATGTTGTCGCGCACCCACTCGAGGGCCTTCACCTGGTCGAGCAGGCCCTCGTTGCCCGTCGCCGGCACGCGGCCGCCAGTGACTTCGTTGAGGTTGACGAAGCCGAGCGCCCCGAGCCGGTAGTTGATCGTCACGACGACGGCGTCGCCGCGCCTCGCAAGGGCGGTGCCGTCGTAGATCGGCGTGCCGCCGGTACCGCCGGAGAATCCGCCACCGTGGATCCACACCAGCACCGGCCGCTTCCGATTGTCGAGGCCCGGCGTCCACACGTTCAGGTAGAGGCAGTCCTCGTGGGGGTCGCCACCCTCCGAGTTGAACGCGAACTGGAGCGGCCCCATGCCTTCCAGGACCGGCTGCCAGGACTGGGCGCTGAAGTCCGCCGCGCGCCGTACGCCCGTCCACGGCGCCGGGTCGGCGGGAGGCCGCCAGCGCAGGTCGCCGACCGGGGGCGCGGCGAAGGGGACGGCGAGGAAGGCGTGCAGGCCGTTCGCGCGGACGCTCTCGACCCGGCCGTACTGTGTTTCGACGATGGACATGGGCTCTCTCCCTGGAAGCTGCGCGCGACCCTACGGGTTGGCGGGGGTGACCGCAAGTGTGCGCGGGAGCAGCTCCTGCTGGCTGAACTCGTTGCCGTGTTTCACGACCTGCTCTATCGCCTGCATGTTGGCGATGTCGGCGACCGGATCCGCTGACAGGACCAGGAAGTCGGCGAACTTGCCCGCTTCCACGCTGCCGTATTCGTCGTCTCTTCCCGCCACCCTGGCGGAGTTCAGCGTCGCCGCGTGCACGAGGTAGTCCGCCGGGATGCCGGCCTGATTGAGCGCACGTAGCTCGAGGTGCACGGACGACCCCGCCGCAAGGCCGATCATGCCGCTATCGGTCCCCACCGCGACAGGAATGCCCGCGTCGAACAGGACCTTGGCATTGGCGGCGGCCGTCGCTCCCTCTTCACGGTACCGCGTCGATTGATCGTCCATCGGCGGTAGCGGCTCGTACCAGGACTCGACAACGCCCGGCACCGAGCAGCTTTCCTCGACGGGGAGCAAGTCGATGTCCTTCGTGAAGAGTTCGATGAACGTGCGTTTGCGGATGGCGAGGGTCGGCACGACGATGATGCCCCTGTCCCTGGCAAGCTCGATGAAGGCCTCGTCCACGGGCTCGTCGGCGGGAATGTGCTGCAGGCTGGCGACCCCCAGCTCCACCACGCCACGGGCGTATTCGAGAGCGTGGGCATGGGTCGTCACCATGAGCCCGTGCCTTGCCGCCTCTTCGATGATGGAGCCTTCCAGCTCGCGCCAGTCCCACCACCACATCGCGGCGGCGAGCAGGGCGCTGCCCCGGTCGTCGACCGCCGTCTTGACGAAGTCCGCTCCCCGCGCCAGCGCTTCCCGGACGTGGGCGACCCCCTCCTCGGCCGACAGCATCGGTTTCACGCTCAGCTCGCCGTCCCACGGCGGGATCACTCGCTCGGCGACGAATCTCGGGAAATGGCCGATCACGCCGTGCCCGATGAACACCGTGGGCGCGTCGTCCATGCTGCGGGCAAGGTCGCGGGTGTCGTACTCGAAGCTCGGTCCACCCATGGAGAGGACACCGGTCACTCCGGAGCACGTGAATGCGCGCAAGGTGTCCCGAGCATGCGCCTTGATCCACGCGACCTCCTCCTCGTAGGGCACCTTGTCGGTCAGGTCGAAAAAGGCGGGACGCGTGTACATGCGGCCCGACGTCATGAAATGTATGTGGGCGTCGATGAGGCCGGGGACGATCCACTTCCCCGTCAGGTCGATGACGCGCGCCCCTTCCGGAACGTCGAAGCCGGAGCCCGCGGCCACGATGCGATCGTCCTCGACCAGCACGGTGGCGTTCGCGGTGGCGGGCCGCCCGGTTCCGTCGATCAGCGTCGCGCCGGTGTAGGCCCTTGTCTCGGCCACTGCGGTACTGCAGCAGATCGACAACAGTGCAACGTATGCAGGCAAGCGGGACATCGGCGATCTCCGGCGTCTCCCGACTGGCGAGACAGAGCGTCTCACATGTTGGCGTTACGTCCCACCAGCAGGCCGCCGTCGACCGGCAGCACCGCCCCCGTCACGTAGGCGCCGGCCTCGCTCGCGAAGAACACGCACGCGGCGCCGATCTCTTCCGGCTTGCCGGGGCGGCCTACGACCGTGGCCGCGGAGATCGCCGCGTGGCCTTCCTCCGTCGCCAGGTACTCGTCCAGCATGCCGGGGAACGGTCCTGGGGCGATCACGTTGAAGTTGATGTTCCGGCCCCCCGGCCGTCCGCCCTTGTTGCCCATCCGGCCGGCCCACTGCCGCGTCAGGTGGATCAGGGCGGCCTTGCTCATGCCGTAGGCCCAGTCGTTGTCCGCTGGGATGCGAATGCCGTCGACGGACGCGATGTTCACGACCGTCGCGTGCGTGCCGTCGCTGCCGGCTTCCGTCAGGAGCGGCAGGCAGGCCTGCGTCAGCGCGAAGGGCGCGCGCTGGTTGACGCGGGTGACGGTGTCCCACATCTCCATGTCGAACTCGCCGAACCTGCCCATGTAGTTCCCGAGCGCCGCGTTGTTCACGAGCACGTCGAGCTTCCCGTCGCGTTCCTCGAACGTCTGCGCGAGGGCCGCGATGTCCTCGTCCTGCGCGAGATCGGCCTGAAGCGGGATGCAGTCACCGGAGCCCGCCGCGGCGATCTCCCCGGCCACCCCCGCGAGGTCGCTGCGCGAGGCGATGTACACCTTCGCGCCGCCGGCGACGAATGCCGCCGCGATCCCACGGCCGATGCCTCCCCCGCCGCCGGTGACGCAGACGACCTTGCCGGCGACGCTGAACATGTTCTGCAGGTCCATGCAGTGCTTCCTTGTCGATTGGTTTCGCCGCGTCGTTCGTCGTCAGACCTTCGAGGCCTCCATCGCGTACGCGAACTTCGTCATGTCGGTGTCCGTCTCCCCCTTCGCGGTGTGGAAGAAGAGCTCCGCCCCGAGCAGTTGGCGCATGCCCTCCGGCGCGCTCGCCATGTACTCCTCGTCCTCGAGGAGGTAGCGGAAGTCGTCGATCGGCTGCGTGTAGAGGCGCTGGTAGGTGGCATGCAGGAGCGTGCGCGTGCCGTCGATCTTGCGCTCGGGCGAGCCGTGCCAGATCGCGCCGTCCCAGACCGCCACGTCACCCTTCTCCGCCTCGATGGGGACGGTCTTCGCCGACATCGCTTCCTCCGGCGAGGGCGGACGCCGCAAGCGGTGTGACCCCGGCACCACGCACGTCGCGCCGCCCTCTTCCGTCATGCCCTCGCACGGGACGCAGAAGGTGGCGAGCAGGTTGTGCTCGGGCAACGGGATCGGCATCCAGTTCGAGTCGGAGTGCACGCCGGGACTGCCCTGCCCCTTGCGCTTGATGCTGCCGACGATGCGCCCGACCCGCATGGCCTTGCCGCAGGCGAACTCCCCGAACGCCATGATCTTCGGCAGCGTCGCCACCGCGTCCACGGCCGGGTGCTTGCCCAGGAGCATCGGTGCGCCGGCCATGCCGCCTTCGCGCGGCTTCGCATGCATGTGGATGGCCTCGCGCATCTCGTCCATGAGGGACGGCGGTCCGGCTTCGCGGATGAGGGCATAGCCGTGCTCGCGAAAGTGCTCGACCGCCTCGGTGAGGCCGAGTTCCTCGATGCGCGGCCGCAGCTCTTCGGAGAGTTCGTACGGCCCGATCCAGTTGGCGCCGAATTCTGCCGCCTGTTCGGCGATGTCCGCTTCTGCCATCGTCAACTGTCCCTTCGTGGAGTGATCTACCACGATGCTAGCAGCGCCCCGAAGCTCTAGCCAGTGGGAGAGTTGTCCAACGCTATGTGAGCCTGAAGGGGGATCGGGTTTCCAACGCTATGTGAGCCTGAAGCCCTGAAGCGTTCGGTTCGGACGATCATTCGGAGGATGATCGTGACGCTTGAGACCGAACGGCTCCACACGGTGGAGCAGATCAGGAGCTTCCTGGATGGCAACGGGGAAGTGGACTTCACGCCGCTGGACCGGGACGAGGCATACGGCTTCGTGCGTCGGACGCTGGTGCGCCTGGACTACGACGCGCTGGGCCGGGTTGGCAAGGGCACGGTGCGCGAGTTCCTCGGCAAGGCGACGGGGCTGTCGCGCGCCCAGGTGACGCGCCTGATCGCCCAGTACCGGGCGACCGGACGGATCGAGGATCGCCGCGGGGCGAACAGCGGCCGGTCGTTCCAGCGCGTCTACACACCGGCGGACATCCGCCTGCTCGCCGAGGCCGACGAGATCGGCGGGCAGCTCTGCGGCCCGGCGGCGTGCGCGGTGTTGCGCCGTCAGTTCGAGGTGTTCGGCGACGCGCGCTTCGAGCGTCTGGCGCGACTGTCGCCGTCGCACCTGTACAACCTGCGGCGGTCGAGGACCTACCGCGCACGACGCACGCTCATCGAGCACACGCGCCCGACCACGGTGCACATCGGCGAGCGGCGGCGACCGCAGCCCGACGGCCAGCCCGGCTATGTGCGCGTGGACACGGTCCACCAGGGCGACCGCGACGGCGTCAAGGGCCTGTACGTGATCAACCTGATCGACGAGGTCACCCAGTTCGAGCACATCGGCGCCGTCGCCACGATCTCCGAAGGACACCTCGTCCCGGTGCTAGAGGAGATGCTCGGCACCTTGCCGTTCCGCGTCCTCGGCTTCCACGCCGACAACGGCTCCGAGTACGTCAACCACGCCGTCGCGGAGATGCTCAACAAGCTGCATGTCCCTGATTTCACGAAGTCGCGCGCGCGGCGCTCCAACGACAACGCCCTCGTCGAGGGCAAGAACGCCAGCGTGGTGCGCAAGTGGCTCGGCCACGACCACATCCCGCAACGCTTCGCGCCCGAGGTCAACGCCTTCGCGAGGGGCATGCTCTCACCGTACTTGAACTACCACCATCCCTGCCTGTTCGCCACCACGGTGCGCGACGCCAAGGGCAAGGTGCGCCGTCGCTACCGACGCCAGGACGTGGCAACCCCCTACGAGAAGCTCAAGTCGCTGCCGGACGCCGAACGCCGCCTGAAGCCCGGCGTCACCTTCGCCGACCTCGACCAGATCGCCCACGCCATGTCCGACCTCGAGGCGAACCGCCAGGCGAACCGCGCCCGCGACGAGCTGTTCCGAAGCATCATCCAAGCCATGGCCAGCGCCGCCTGAGCACCTCGCGGGAAGCTCTCCCTCAAGAAACCCTCGCCCGGCTCAAGGCTCGCGCACCGCGCGCCGCCCGCCCGCTTCAAAAGCGGGCGGCGCGCATCCGGCGTCGTCGGCCCAACCGGAC
>JAJDTI010000024.1 GCA_022827245.1 Pseudomonadales bacterium
GTGGTCGCGCCCGAAGCGCGCCATCTCGAGGGAGTCGGAAACGCATCCGCCCGTCTCGAGCGCCAGGTCCTGGATGTCGCCGTCGACGTAGTAGTGCGCCACCAGGACGGCGTCGAGGGCGTCGAGGCGGGCCCGGATCTCGTCCTTGCGCAGCGCCCGCTCGATGTCGGACAGCAGCGCGGGTTCGTGTACCGGAACCTCGGCGGGCGCGAGACTGTAATCGGCACGCATCGGTGGATAATAGCCCAGTTTGCGGAGATCGAAGGGACGCTTCAGGTGGGGGTCGTGAGCCGCTCTTGCCGCGTGTCGTGCCGCGTGTTTCCGCGGGGCGGAGGGGGCGTGACGGGCCGTCTCGGCGGGCTTCGCGGGTGGTCGTGGCGGCTGCGCGGGAACGGGCGTGTTCGCTGGCGGGAGACTGTCGTGGGTGCGGCGTTCGGGGTGGGCGCCGCCTGGGCGATACCGGCCGTCGGGACGGACGTGGAGCGCGCCGTGACGGACGCGGACGCCGCGCCGTTGCAGGCCGATGGATCCCGCATCGCGCCGGCGTCACTGCGTTACCGGATCGCGGTGGTGGTCGACGGCGAGGAGTTCGCGTTCGAGTCTCACGTCAGCAGGTCCCGCGAGTCCTGGCGCGGCACCGCCGCCTGGCGCGTGCAGACGCGGGCCCGAGTGCCCGCCGGCGAACTGGTCGACACCGTGTACCTCAATGCCGGGGACCTCGTGGCGCTGCACCGCGACGTCCGGATCGGCGAGGGCAGGGTCATGCTCGACCTGGGTTCGGAGGGCGTATCCGGCGTGATCATGGAGCCGGGTGGCGCGGACCGTCGGGTCACGATCCCGACTGCGGGGCCCGTCGTGGGACACCTCGACACCGCGTTCGCCGGCGCGGGGCTGGCGCCCGGCTACGAGGCCCGCTTCCGGACACTCGACCTGGAGCGCCAGCGGATCCACGAGTGGCACGCCACGGTCACAGGCGAGGAGTCCGTGGACGTACCGGCCGGGCGTTTCGGCACTTATCGGCTGGAACTCGTCGATGTCGGCGGGGACGGACTCGCCGCCACAATGTGGATGCGCCGGGAGGCGCCTCGGTGGATGGTGCGCAGCGAACTGACGGGCCGCGACGCGGGCGGCAAGGTCGTCGCGGAACTCGAGTCTGTCGGGGACTAGCAGCCTGTCCGCCTTGCGCGTCGCATTGCTCTCGTCCGGCGTCGGGGAGCCGACGAACGACAACCGCGAGCGGATGGCGCGGGCGTTCGCGGACGCGGGCTGGGAAGCCGTCGTGCTGACCTACGAGACCCTGGCTCTGACCCCGCGCGGCGTCTCTGCGTGCGGCGCCGGCGACGGCGCGGCGGCCCTCGACGGTTTCGACCTCGTCTGGCTCCTCGGGTTCGGCCGGAGGGAGACGTTCCTCGACCGGATGCACCTGCTCCGACTCGTGCCGCAGGACCGCTTCGTCAACACGGTCGATGCGCTGGTCCTCCTGCACGGCAAGCTCGGGTTGCCGGAGTTCCAGCCGGAGACCTACGCCAGTTCGGACCCCGCCGCCCTGATGCGACGGGTCGCTTCGGGCGGGCGGTGGGTGGTCAAGCCCATGGCGGGCAGTTTCGGGCGGGATGTCGTGCGTGTGGACGGCAACGGTCCGGATACCGAGCGGGTCCTCCGGCGAGTCACCGCGCACGGCGCCTACTGCGTACTCCAGCGATACGTGCCCGAAGCGGCGACACGGGAGAAACGCGTCATCGTCGCGGGCGACAGGGTCATCGGGGCCTACGCGAAAACCGGCAACATCACCGCCGGGGCGGTCCCGCGCCCGGCCGAGTTGTCAGCCGAAGAGACGGAGCTCGCCCTGCGGGTAGTCGCCCGGCTGAACGCGCTGGGCGCCCGCTTCGCCGGCATCGATCTTGCTTGGCCCTACGTGTTCGAGGCGAACATCGCGAACCCCGGCGGGCTCGCGACCTTGGAAGCGTTGACCGGGATCGACCCGGCGCCCCGCGTCGTCGAGGCTCTCACCGACCTCCGCGCTACGGCGACCCCCCGTCCACGCGGATGACCGCGCCGGTGGTGAAGCTCGCCGAAGGACTCGCGAGGAAGAGCGCCGCGCCCACGATCTCGTCCGGCTCGCCGCCGCGTCCGAGCGCCTGGCGCGTCTCCATCGCCTTGAAGGTCTCCGGGGCCCACGCCTTCGAGATGTCGGTGAGGAACGGACCCGCCTGGAGGCAGTTGACGCGCACCTTGCGGCCGAACGCAAAGGCGAGGGAGCGCGTCAGCGAGTTGATCCCGGCCTTGGCGGCGCCGTAGGGCTCCGAGTTCGGCGACGGGTCGACGGCGGCGTTGCTGCTGACGTTGATGATCGAGCCGCCGTCCCCCGCGGCCATCCGTTCGCCGACCAGGGCGGACAGGCGGTACGGGCCCTTGAGGTTCACGCCGACGACCTTGTCGAAGAGTTCCTCGGTCACCGCGGAGAGCTTCGGGTAGAGCGGCGACATGCCGGCGTTGTTGACCAGGATGTCCACCTTGCCGAAGCGCCCGTAGGCGGCTTCGACCAGGGCGTCGCACTCGTCCCAGTGACCGACGTGGCAGGCGTAGGCCAGGGCGGACCGGCCCCTTGCCTCGATCTCGTCGGCCACGGCCCGGCAGTTGTCGATCTTGCGGCTGGTGACGACCACGTCCGCGCCGTGGTCCGCGAAGGCCAGCGCCATCTCGCGGCCGAGGCCCCGGCTGCCGCCGGTAATGAGCGCGGTCTTGCCGCTGAGGTCGAATAGCTTATCCATGTCCTACCCCGTAAAATCGCCGGTTCGCTTCCCCAAACTCATCGATTCTAACGGAGGGACCACGGCTCATGGGAATGCTGGACGGTAAGGTCGCGCTCGTCACGGGCGCCGGGGGCGGCCTCGGCCGCACGCACGCGTTGCTGCTCGCCGCGGAAGGCGCGGCGGTGGTGGTCAACGATCTGGGCGGCGCGCGCGACGGGACGGGTTCCGGCAGCGCCATGGCGGACCAGGTGGTCGCAGAGATCCAGGCGGCCGGCGGCCAGGCCGTCGCCGACTACGGCAACGTCGCGGATCAGGACGACGCACGCGGCATGGTGCAGGCGGCCGTGGACAGCTTCGGCAAGCTCGACATCTGCATCTGCAACGCCGGCATCCTGCGCGACAAGTCCTTCAAGAACATGGACAACGCGATGTGGGACGTGGTCGTCGACGTGCACCTGCGCGGCACGTACCTCACCGCCAAGGCGGCCTACGACCGGATGCTCGAGCAGGGACACGGCGGACGCATCGTCGTCACGAGTTCCACCTCCGGCCTGCTCGGCAACTTCGGCCAGACCAACTACGGCGCCGCCAAGGCCGGCATCGCGGGCTTCGCCCGGTGCCTGTACCTCGAGGGCATGCGCTACGGCGTGAACGTCCACATCCTCGCGCCCACCGCGCTGTCGCGCCTGACGGACGACATCCTGCCCGACCAGGTGAAGGACCGCTTCCCGCCGGAGAAGGTCTCGCCCTCGGTCGTGTGGCTCTGCACCGACGAGGCGAAGGACGTCACCGGACGCACCTGGCTGGTCGCCGGCAACACGGTGTCCCTGCTGAACTGGCAGCTCCAAACCGTCGCCGACAAGGACCAGTCGGAAGAGCCGTGGGACGTCGAGGACGTCGGCGAGGCCATCCTGTCCACGAAGGACTCCTGGCCACCGATCAATCCGATGCGCATGTAAGCACGCCATGCCGCCGCCCGACGGTCCCGGCAGGGGCTAGTCCGGGCGGCGGGGCACAGCAATGTCGGCACGCCCGCTCAAGCTCGTACACACCTCCGACGTCCACCTCGACGGGCGTTACGTCGGCGAGCCGGTGGACGGGTTCCGCAACCATGCGGAAAGGGCCTTCGCGGCGGTCGTCGACGTCACCCTCGACGAAAGCGCCGATCTCCTGCTGATCGCCGGCGACCTGTTCGACAACAACCGGGTCCCGGACGAGGATTTCGACTTCGTCCGCGACCAGCTAGGCAGGCTCTCCTGTCCCGTCCTGGTGTTGCCGGGCAACCATGACGTGCACGATCACTACTCCATCTGGCGTCGCATCAAGGCAGACGATGTCGGCGGCCACGTGCACCTGATCCTGGAAACGGAAGGCGCGAGCCTCGAGTTCGAGGAACTCGGCGTCACCGCCTGGGGCCGGGCGATGGCGGAGCACGCGCCGGAGAACGAGCCGCTCGAGGGCGTGCCGGCCCGCCGGGAAGGCGTGTGGAACATCGGCCTGGCGCACGGACTCGTGGTTTCCCGGCGCGAGGGCATCGGCTCGTCCCAGATCACCCACGAGGAAATCCGCGCGTCCGGGTTCGACTATCTGGCGCTCGGGCATGTCCACGTGTGGGGCGACATGAGCCAGGGCGACACCACGGCGTGCTATCCCGGCTCTCCCGTCGGCAGTTACGCGAGCGCGGCCGGCGGGCACGTCGCCATCGCCTCGTTCCGACCCGAGGCCGGCGTGGAACTCACGCGGCGCAAAGTGGACGACGCGCCCGAGCGCAAGAAACGGGGACCGTGGTAACGCTTTTTCTGGAAGGAGGGAGGAGGACGACCCAGTGACGCATCCGAACATACTCTTCATCATGACCGACCAGCAGCGCTGGGACGCGATGAGCTGCGCCGGCGACTGGGTGAACACGCCGCACCTGGACCGCATCGCGGCGGAAGGCGTCCGCTTCAGCTACTGCATCACGACCACGCCGATCTGCATCCCCGCCCGCGTGACGCTCGCCACCGGGCACTACCCGCATAACAACAACGTCTGGGACAACATCCGCTACGCCATGCCGGAGGACGTGAAGACGTGGATGCGCGCCATCCGCGACCTCGGCTACCGCACGAGCATGTTCGGCAAGACGCACCTGCACCCGCACACGGGGGACCTTCGCGAGCGCGAGTACCTGATCAATGCCTACGGCCTCGACGACGTGGACGAGATCGGCGGACCACGGGCGAGCGCCGCCGTGATGAGCCACATGACGAAGATGTGGGAGGACAAGGGGCTCCTCGAGAGCTACCGGGAGGACTTCAGGGAGCGGTTCGCCAACAAGCCCCATGTCGCGCGCCCGTCCGTGCTGCCGCTCGAGGACTACGCGGACGTGTACGTCGGCCAGCGCGCGAAGGAGTGGCTCGAGGCCTACGACGCCGACGAACCGTGGTTCTGCTGGATGAGCTTCGGCGGCCCGCACGAGCCCTGGGACGCGCCGGAGCCGTACGCGAGCATGTACGACCCCGAGGCGATGCCGGCGCCCGTGCCGCGTCCCGAAGAGGACATCCCGCGCCCGAAAGGGTGGCTCGACAGGATGATGGAACGCTGGACGCCGAACTTCGATCCGGGCGACGAGGGGGCGATGCGGGCCAATTACGCCGGCAACGTGACCCTGATCGACGACCAGATCGGCGAGGTCCTGGCGGCCATCGACGCGCGCGGCGAGATGGACAACACGGTGATCGGCTTCACCTCCGACCACGGCGAGATGAACGGCGACTGGCGGCTCATCTACAAGATGAACTTCCTCGACGGCTCCCTGCGCGTGCCCCTGCTCGTCCGTACCCCGGAGACCGCGGCCAACGGCGGCGGCAAGGTGGTCGACGCGCCCGCGGAGAACTGCGACCTCGGCCCGACCCTGCTCGAACTCGCTGGCGGAACCGTGGACTACGCGCAGTTCGCGAAGTCCCTCGTCCCCGCCATGGAGAACGGCGGGACGCACCGGGAGGCGGCCATCTCCGAGTACCGGGGCGAGTTCATGGTCACCGACGGCAAGTGGAAGGCGGCGGTCAACACCGACGGGCAGGTCTACCTGCTGTTCGACCTCGAGAACGATCCCCGCGAGACGCGCAATCTCGCCGGGCTGTCGGAGTACGCGGCCCAGTCCGACGAGATGCGCCTGCGGCTCCTGGAGCGCGTCTCCGAGACCCAGTTCCAGAGCGGGGTGGAGTGGCGGCCGCCGGTGTAGGGAGCGCCTTGCCGAACGCTATCGAACAGAGCAGCCTGGCGTTTGCCCGGCTGCCGGGCATGGAGTTGCTCGCGGAGTGCTATCGCCCGCGGGAACCGGCGGCTCGCCTCGGCCGGGCCGTCGTGATGGTGCATGGCGGCGCGTGGTCGATCGGCGACCGGCTGAGTATGCAGACGCTCTGCGAGGCGTTCGCCCGGCGGGGCATGAGCGTCTTCTCCCTCGACTTCCGCGACGGGCGCCACGGCAAGCACCCCTGCGCCGTCGCGGACATCGCGGCGGGAATCCGCTTCGTACGGGCGAATGCCGAACGCCTGGAGGTGGACTCGGACCGCATCGGACTCGTCGGGAGTTCCTCCGGCGGTCACCTGGTCCTGCTCACGGGAATCCAGCCGGACATCGACGTGCACCGCGGCACGCCGTTCGCGGTGGACGGCGCGTTCCGCGACGGTGACGTCTCGGCCCGGACAAGCTACGTGATCGCCCTCTGGCCCGTCTCCGACCCGCTGTTCCGCTTCCGCTACGCGCAGGCCGTGGGCCGCCACCAACTCGTCGCCGGTCACGGGCTCTACTACCGGGACGAGGCGCAGATGGCCCAGGCCAGCGTGCAGCGGACGCTGACCGCGGGAGAAGCGCAGGCAACGCCCCCGGTGGCGGTGGTGCAACCAGGCGCGGACGCCAACGTGCCCCAGGAGATGACGCTCCAGCTCGTGCGCGCCTACCAGCGCGCGGGCGGCGTCCTGAACTACCTCTTCTATCCGGGGCTCCCGCACGGGTTCGGCCACCACCCCTCCCCGGACACCGACCGGATGTTCGACGACCTCTGGCCGTTTGTGGAGCGGTACTCGCGGGAGGGCTGACCGTAAGCCTGCGCCGTTCCTGCGTGTGCGCCTTTTGCCATTGTTCGAGCGCTTGGAAGGGCGCTATCCTGCCGGCGGACAGGGACGGCATGGACGCACTCGCGATGGACAGGGGGATGGCAGATCTGCGGCACGCGTTGGAGCAGGGCATGAACGCGTTGGCGCAGCGCATGGATGCGTTGGAGCAGGGCATGCACTCGTTGGCGCAGCGCATGGATGTGGTGGAGCAGCGCATCCATGCGTTGGAGCAGCGCATGGATGCGATTGAACGGAGCGTGACGGAGTTGAGGCAGGATTGGAGACGGATGGACAACCGGCTGTGGGCGCTTTTGCTCCTTGCGGTCGGCGGGATTCTGACGCCGATCGTTCTCAAGACGTTGTAGGTAGCCCCTAGTGCTCCGTCAACGCCAAATCTACGCGTCAGTGGCAGCCGGAAGGTTCCCCGCAAGGCGCGTTCGCGCCGGCGTAGCGGGGCCTACGTCAAGCGGACGCAACGTCGCGGGGGGCCTTCCGGCTGCCACCCGAAGGGCGCGCCGCTGGCCGCCCATGCGCTTTGTTGCCGCCTCTCGACGTATGGCCCGATACGCCTTCGAGTCGGACGCCTCGCGCCTGGACGGCAAGCGACGCGCTGACGCGCAGATTTGGCGTTGACGGAGCACTAGGTCCCCGTGTACCTCGGCGTCCGCTTCTCCCGGAACGCCGCGAGCGACTCCTTGCGATCGTTCACCGCGCGCCCGGCGTGGGAGATCGCCAGGAGTTCGTAGCGCAGCGCGTCCTCCAGTTCGCACTCCTGGTTGTGCTGCAGGGCGCGCTTCGACATGCGCACGGCCAGCGGCGGCCAGGCCGTCATCTGGCGCGCGAGTTCGACGGCGGTATCGAGCAGGTCGTCGTGGTCGACCAGTCGGTCGAGCAGCCCGATCCGGTACGCCTCGTCGGCGTCCACCATGCGGCTCGTGTAGACGAGATCCGCCGCGCGTGAGTAGCCGACGATGCGCGGGAGGAAGAAGCTCATGCCGGTGTCCGGCGAGAGGTTGCGCTCGACGAAGACCGTCTTGAAGCGGGTCATCGCGGACCCCACCCGCACGTCGCAGGCGAGGGCGAGGCTCATGCCCGCGCCCACGGCGATGCCGTTCACCGCGCCGATGACGGGTTTGTCGAGGCCGTAGACGGTCAGTGCCAGGCGGCCGACCCAGCCGAGATCGTCCATGTGGTCGTTCTGGGTCGGTGGCGGAGCTGCCTCCGGCCCCGCGGTCAGGTCCGCGCCGGAGCAGAAGCCGCGGCCTTCCCCGGTAAGGACCACCGCACGGACGGCGTCGTCGGCCTTCGCCTCGGCGAAGGCGTCGAAGATCGCGTCGCGGAGGCCGGCGTTCAGCGCGTTCAGCTTCTCGGGGCGGGACAGCGTGATCACCGCCACGTCGTCTGTCGTCGCCATCTCGAGCACGGTGTCCTCCTTCTCTTGCACGTCTTGCACGTCTTGCACGGTACTCATCACGCCACCGTGTCCCGCACGGTCCGGCGCCCGAGCTGCGAGAGGTGGATCTCGCTCGGCCCGTCCGCGATCTGGCAGTAGCGGCTGGTCATGTAGATGTGGTTGATCGGCGTGTCCTGCGTCACGCCCATGCCACCGTGGGCCTGCAGGGCCCGGTTCGCCACGCGGTGGCACATCTCCGGCCCCGCTACCTTGACCATCGAGATGTAGTCGCGGGCGGCCTTGGGGCCGTGCTGGTCCATGGCGTCCGCGGCGCGCAGCACGAGCAGCCGGCACTGCTCGATCTCCATGCGCGAGCGCGCCACGTCATGCTGGATGCTGGTCTTGTCGGCGAGCCTTTCGCCAAACGCCACCCGCTCGTCGACGCGCTTGCACATGAGGTCCAGGCACCGTTGCGCCATCCCTACGAACATCATGGCGTACTGGAAGCGGCCGGGACCGAGCCGCCCCTGGGCGATCTCGAAGCCGCGGCCCTCGCCGAGGATCAGGTTCTCGGCCGGCACGCGCACGTTGTCGTAGAGCACCTGCGCGTGGCCCCCGGGAGAGCCAAGCGTGCCGAACGTGCGCACGGGACGCTCCAGGGTCACGCCCGGCGTGTCCTTCGGCACGAGGATCATCGAGAACTGCTGGTGACGGGGCGCCTCCGGGTCCGTCTTGCCCATGACGACGAACACCCGGCACAGGGGATTGAACGCGTTCGACGTGAACCACTTGCGCCCGTTGACGACGTACTCGTCGCCGTCGCGCACGATGGAGGTCTCGAGGTTGGTCGCGTCCGAGGAGGCCACGGCCGGCTCGGTCATCGAGTAAGCGGAGCGGATCTCGCCGTTCATGAGCGGCATCAGCCAGCGCTTCTGCTGCTCCTCGCTGCCGAAGCGTGCGAGCACTTCCATGTTGCCCCGGTCCGGCGCGCTGCAGTTGAACACCTCCTGCGCCCACGGCACCCGGCACATCCGCTCCATGATCGGCGCGAACTCGAGGTTCGAAAGGCCCGGGCTCCACTCCTCGTAGTCCTTGTGCAGGAACCAGTTCCAGATGCCGGCGTCGCGCGCCTTCTGCTTGAGCCCCTCGAACCAGGGCGGGTACTGCCAGCGGTTGGCGTCGTCGTCGACGAAGTGCCAGAAGTCCAGTTCGCGCGGGTAGATGTGTTCATGCATGAACGTGTCCACACGCGCCTGCAGTTCCAGCACCTTGTCGGTGGGTTCGAAGTCCATGGGCGGTTTCCTCGGAGGTTGGAGCGGTCGGGATTATTGTGGCTTGGCGGTTGCCGCCGCAAGCGGGTGCTTCCAGGGGGCGAGAATGCAGTCCCTTGCCGTGTCGGCGGTCAACCCAGCGTTGGAGCGAGGGAGGCCTCGATGATGCGCTGGTCGTTCGTGAGCAGTGTCGCTCCCAGGACACGAGCCGTGGCTACGAGGATCCGGTCCGCGGGGTCGCGGTGAAACCAGTCGGGCAGCGCCGCCACTTCGTTGGCGATGGCAGGGGAGATGCCCTGCCGCCTGACCAGGGGAGGCGCGACCGCCTTGTCGAGCCACTCCCGCAACGGCAACGCGAGGCGAATACGGCGCAACCCGTGCAGCATCGCCACTTCCCAGAGAGAGATGTCGGACACGTGGATCGGGGCGGAGGGCCCCGCCGTTTGGACGACCTCCCGCTGCTCGCCCGAGAGCCGCCCCGGATCGTTGAGCCACCAAACGAGGATGTGCGTGTCGAGCAGAGCCGTCATTACCGGTTGCTCTCCCAGTGATCTGCCGGAACGACGGGTCCGACGATGTCGCCCAGAATGGTGACGGTCCCTTCGAGTTCCAGTTGGGGGTAGCGGGTGCGAGCCTCGGTAGCGGGCCCCAATTCCGCCACCGGCTTACCGCGCTTCAGGATGACGACATGCTCGCCCGTCTCCGACACTCGGTCGAGTATCGAGAGGCAGCGGGCCTTGAAGTCCGAGGCGTTGATCCTTTCCATAGCTGACTAGTATTCAAGACTAGTCACCCAAGGTCAATGCCAATGCCGGGGACGGCTTGCACGTGCCGGCCTCCGCCCACCATACTCGCCCCTTCCTCCGGAATCGGTCGAGCGTCCCATGGCGGAACAGGCAGCGGGTCCTTACATCGACAAGCAACTGAGCGTGCGCGAGTTCGTCGTCGACGAAGTCACTCTCAATGACTTCCACAACGGTCTCGAGCTGCCGCGGGCCGAAGGGGCGCGGGTGCCCTCGACGGTCGCGAGCGGCATGGAGAACGGCTACTTCGACGAGATCGCCTACGCCAACCATTTCGGGCACCTGTGGATGCGCCAGGAGTGGGAGTTCCTGGGCGAGCTGACGCCGGGCGGGGCGTATACGGCGAGCGGGCGCATCCGCGACATCTACCGGCGGCGCGACCGCTCCGTCGTGCAGTACGAGGTGGACCTCCACGACGGGCCCGGCACGCTCGTGGCGCGCAGCCAGCACCACCAGAGCTTCCTCCCGGATGCCGATCCCACGGGCGCGGTCGCGTTCCGGGACCCGGGCAAGAAGCCGGGCGCGCGGAAGTTCATCGTCCCGGAAGGGGAACGGTTCGGCGGGTTGGAGCGCACGATCACGCTCGAGATGTGCGGCGAATTCTTCCACGGCGACGCGAACTACCATACGGACAAGGATGCCTCGCTGGAGCTCGGATTCGAGGATGTCGTGGTCGGCGGCCGCATGACGATGGCGTACGCCGCGCACATCCTGGAAGAGGCGTTCGGCGCGGCCTGGTGGAAGACCGGGCGGCTCGACCTCAAGTTCACCAACCCGGTGTGGACCGGGGACACCGTGACCGCGCATGGCGTGATGACCGGGCCGCTTGCGGAGGACGGCTCCCGGTCCGGCGCATTCGTCTGGCTCGCGAAAGAGGACGATACGGTCGCGCTGGTCGCCGCCGCCAGCGTCGCCTCGGGGTAGCCCGCGCGTCACGCTCCTCACCGACCTCAGGACGGCCCTGCCATGGATGACGCGAACGCCCCGTATCTGCTTTCGGGCCTGAAGGTCGTCGACGCAGCGACCGTGATCGCCGCGCCGGCGGCGGCCATGATGCTCGCCGACTTCGGGGCCGACGTCGTCAAGGTCGAACAGCCCGGGGCCGGCGACATGCTGCGCATGATCTCGGGCATCCGGACCATGCCCGGGGCCGGCATCGACTACCTGTGGCACATGGACGCCCGGAACAAGCGGAGCATCACGCTGAACCTCCGCTCCGATGCGGGTCTCGCGGTGCTGCATCGGTTGGCGGCGCAGTGCGATGTCTTCATCACGAATCATCCCCATCCGGTACGGGAGAGGTTCGGCCTGACCTACGACGCACTCCGTGCCGCGAACCCGAAGATGATCTACGCCTCGCTGACGGCCTACGGCGAGCGCGGCCCGGAACGGGACCGCAAGGCGTTCGACCAGCTCGCCTACTGGGCGCGCAGCGGTCTCATGGACCTGATGCGCGAGGAAGAGACCGTTCCGGCGCAGGGCTTGCCCGGCATGGGCGACCACCCGACGGCGACCGCGATCTACGCCGGCATCGTCACGGCGCTCCTGCACCGCGAACGCACCGGCAAGGGCAGCATGGTGGAGACATCGCTGCTCGCGAACGGGCTCTGGTCGGCGGGCGCCGTGACGCAGGGCGTGATGGCCGGTGGAGACATGTCCGGGTTCCGCGAGTGGCGGCGCAACCCCCAGTTCCTGTTCCGGCCCTACCGCTGCAGCGACGGCCGCTGGCTGCAGTTCAACATGGTGCGCACGGAAGAACTCATGTACCTCCTGCTGACCGGGATGGACGCGATGCACCTGCTCGCCGACGAGCGCTTCGCCACGTGGGAGGCGGCCAACCAGAACCGCACCGAGCTGAAGGAACTGATCCAGGAAATTGTCGGGCAGCGGTCTTCCGACGACTGGCTCGCCGTCTTCGAAACCCTGGAAGTGCCGGTCAACCGGGTCGCCATCGTCGAGGAGTCGCCGACGGATGCCCAGGTGCTCGAGAACCGCATGGTGATCCCGGTGACCGATCCCGCGTTCGAGATGCCCAGGGTCGTCACGCACCCGATCCAGGTGTCGGGTGTGCCCCACGTCGAGCCGCGGCCAGGCCCTCGGCTCGGCGAGCACACCGAGGAGATTCTGGCCGAACTCGGCTACGGCGCGGACACGATCGCCGCCATGCGCGAGGAAGGCGCCCTGTAGGGGCGACGCTTGTCGTCGTCCGCGCCGGAGTCGTGCAAGGGCTCGACACGGGACGGGACAAGCCCGTCCCCTACCGCCGGCCCTACTCCGTCAACGACGCGTACACGAGGTTCTGCAGCGTCGTCTGGATCCACGGCGGCGTGCCGATGCGCTGCGGCATGAAGAGCCCGATCAGCTCCTCGGTGGGATCGATCCAGAAAAACGTCCCGGCGGCGCCGCCCCAGTAGTACGACCCGGGCGTCAGCGTGCGCTGGTGGATGCCCGCCGGGGCGATCCCGAACCCGAGACCGAAGCCGGCGCCCTCCCCGGAGTCCATGCCGTCCGGAAGCAGGTTGCTGGTCATCAGCGCGACCGTGGCCGGGCTCAGGATGCGGGCGTCGCCGAACGCGCCGCCGTTCAGCAGCATGAAGCAGAAGCGCATGTAGTTGTCGGCGGTCATCACGAGCCCGCCGCCGCCCGACAGGAACGTGACGCCGATGAACTCGGGATCCTCGCCCGGGCTGTCCTGCACGATCACCTCGCCGTCCTCGCCGATGATGTGGTCGGTGCCGAAGCGTTCGACGACTTCGGGAGGCACGTCGAAGTACGAGTCGGTCATCCCGAGCGGCCCGAACAGGCGCGTCTCGAGGTAGCGGTCGAGCGGTTCGCCGCTGACGCGCTCGATCAGGTGGCCGAGCACGTCCGTCGAGAACCCGTAGTGATAGCGCGTCCCCGGCTGGAACAGGAGCGGGAGGTCGGCCAGCTTCCCGACCAGTTCGCGGGTGTCCCGCGTCAGGTAGTCCCAGTCGTCGATGAGCCGCGCTTGCTGGTACATGCGGTCGAGCAGGGAGTCGCCGCAATAGCCGTAGGTCAGCCCGGACATGTGCATGAGCAGGTGGCGCGGCGTCACGGGGCGCGTGGCGGGCACGACGTTGCCCGTCTCGTTCAGGACGGTCAGGTCCTGCCACTCGGGGAAGAACTTCGTCACCGGCTCGTCGAGGAGCAGCCTGCCTTCCTCCACCAGCATCATGGCGCCGACGCTGGTGATGGGCTTGGTCATGGAATAGATGCGCAGCAGCGAGTCCGACTGCAGTTCCGCGCCGGTCTCGACGTCGAGCAGCCCGGTCGAGTGCTCGAAGACGACGTTGCCGCGACGCGCGATCATCGCCGTCATGCCCGGAAACTCCCCGGATTCCACGAGGCGTTCCATCTCCGCCCGCACGCGCTCGAGGCGCTCCGGGGACATGCCGGCGGCCTCCGGCTTGCCACGGGGCAGGTCGACGGCGAATGCGGGGAACGCCGTCATGAGAAGGAGAGTCAAGGCGACGGCAATGGCGCGTCCGGTCGTAGCCATGTACGGTTCCCCCGTCCGACAGAAGCGCTCCAAGCCTAAGCCATGAGTTCGGCCGATCTCAAAGGCACGCCGCGCCAGGCGTTCGATAACGCGATGCGCCTGCTGCGCGAAGGGGAGGCGGACCTGGCGCGGGAGCAGTTGCTCGCGATCCTCGAGGCCAATCCCGCGGAAGTGAACGCCCTCAGGCTGCTCGGCGTGGTGGAAGCCCGGCGGGGCAAGCTGGACGCCGCGGTTCGCCGACTCGAGCGCGCGGTGCGGGAGGCGCCCCGGTTCCTGGACGCGGCGCTGGATCTTGCGGACGTGTACGCCCGGATCGGGCGCGGGGCCGACGCGGAGTCCGTCCTCGCTGCCTTCTGCCGGCGCGAGCCACGCGCTTCCATCGCATGGCAACGCTACGCGGACGTGCTCTTCGGCAACGGCCGCCCGGAGGAGGCGCGCCGGGCCCAGCGGCGCTCCGTCGAGACCGACCGCTTCCACGCCGACATGCGGCGCGCCATCGAGGCGTTGGGGACGGGCCGGCCGCAGGACGCGGAGACGATCTACCGGGAAGTCCTGAAGAAGGACCCGAACCACGTGCACGCCCTCGTGGGTCTCGCCAACGCGGCGATCGACCGCAACGTGGCGGACGACGCGGCGCGGCTCCTGGAGCGCGCCATGGCGATCACGCCGAACATGACGCACGTCCATCGGGCGCTCTCGCGCCTGCACATGAACCGCAGCCGCTACGCCGAGGCGGAAGCGGCTGCGCGGCGGGCCGTGGAACTCAACCCGGAACTCGCGGACGCCTGGACCACGCTCGGCACGGTCTACGCCTGGGGGCTCAAGCAGCGCGACGCGGCGGAAGCGTTCGGCAGGTCGCTCGAGATCGCGCCGCGCCAGCCGCGCGTGCTGCTTTCACTCGGACACGTGCGCAAGACCCTCGGCGAGACGGAGGCCAGCGTGCGCGCCTACCGGGACGGCCTGGCCTTGGAGCCGCGCCTCGGCGAAGCGTGGTGGAGCCTGGCCGACCTCAAGACCCAGGCCTTCTCGGACGGGGACGTCGAGGCGATGCAGGCGACGCTGGACGACGAGGGGGTTCCGGAGCGTGAGCGGGCGGCGCTGCGGTTCGCGCTCGGCAAGGCGTTCGAGGACCGGGGGGACGTTACGGCCGCGTTCGAACACTACCGGACCGGCAACGCGATCCGCCACCGGCACGAGCGGTTCAGCGTGGAACGGTTCGAGCGCCAGTGCGCGGCGCTCGGCGAGACGTTCACGGCGGAGACCCTCGCGGCGCGGCGCGCGGCGCGGGTCGACGGTCCGAAGCCGATCTTCGTGATCGGCCTGCCGCGGTCGGGTTCCACGCTCGTGGACCAGATACTCTCGTCGCACAGCGCCGTACAGGGCACGATGGAGCTGCCGCACATCCTGGGTTACGTACGCGAACTCGACCCGCGCCGGGGCGGGACGGGGCCGGGCTACCCGGCCTGCGTGGACGAGATGTCTCCCGAGCGTTTCGCGGAGCTGGGACGCCGCTACCTGCAAGAGACCGAGCCCTACCACGGCAACGCGCCGCACTTCGTCGACAAGATGCCAAACAACTTCATGCACGTCGGGCTCATCGCCTGCATGCTTCCCGACGCGGTGTTCGTCGACACGCGGCGGCATCCGCTCGGCTGCTGCTTCAGCATCTACAAGCAGAACTTCGCCCGCGGCCAGACGTTCGGCTACGACCTCGAGACCCTCGCGGCGTACTACCGGAACTACGTCGGCGTGATGGCGCACTGGGACGCCGTCCTGCCGGGCCGGGTACACCGGGTCGTCTACGAACGCCTGGTCGACGACACGGAACGCGAGACCCGGCGGCTCCTCGAGCACTGCGGGCTGCCGTTCGAAGAAGCCTGCCTGCGCTTTCACGAGACGGAACGCGTCGTGCGCACGGCCAGCGCCGAGCAGGTCCGCCGTCCCATCTACCGCGACGCCAAGACGCACTGGCAGGCGTACGAGGCCCACCTCGGGCCGTTGGTGGAGGGCCTGGGAGACGTGCTCGGAAGCTGGGCCGATTGACCCTCCCCCGGACCGCGGGCGTTACCTCGTTGCCGTCAGGGTAAAGATCAACGGCAACGTGTCGCTCCCGAACGGAAGCCGCCACAGCCCGTCGTCGCCGCGCACCATCCCGGGGAACTGGCGGAACATCGTCACCGGGTGCTCGTCGAAGGAGGTGATCCTGAGTCCCGCGTCGAGCAGGGCGCCCAGGATCTCCGCGAGGCTGTGCTGCCACTCCCACGCGGGGCTCTCGATGACGTCCTCGCCGGCGTAGGAGGGCGCGTTGCCCGGATACAGCGTGCCGGCGGCGTCCGGGAAGTAGCGGTGCGCGACACGAAGGTCCTCCGGACCGTCCGCCTGCCCGGTCTCGTCGAATATCTGGGAGAGGGGATGGACATCCAGGAGGTAGAAGAGCCCGCCCGGTTTCAGGTGGCGCGCCGCGACTTCGGCCCACCGGGCGAGATCGGGCAGCCAGACCAGTACGCCCATGGCGGTGTAGACGACGTCGAACTCCTCGTCCAGGACCTCCGGCAGGTCGAACACGTTCGCCCGGATGAACCGCGCATCGAGGCCGAGTTCGTCGTTCAGCCGGCGCGCCGTCGTGATCGCGTCGTCCGCGAGGTCGATGCCCGTCGCCCGGGCCCCGAGGCGCGCCCACGACAGGGTGTCGAGCCCGAAGTGGCACTGCAGGTGCAGCAGCGACTTGCCGCGGACATCGCCGACGCCCGCGCGCTCGAGGTCGCTGAGGGTGATCCGCCCGTTCCTGAAGCTCTCGACGTCGTAGAAGTCGGAGGCCGCGTGCACCGGCGTGCACTCGTTCCAGTGGCGGCGGTTGATCTCGATGCGGTGGTCGATGGGCATGTGGCTTCCCTGCGCTGAAGAGAGGGGCGACGGGCGAGCCGCCACGGTGGTGCGGTATCGTTGCCGCGCGATTCCATCCCCGTCAACCGCTCCGGCAGCGGGCCGGGATCCGAACCATTGCGGCGACGCGATCCGATCGATAATCTGTACGGAACGTACAGGAGTGTTCCGACGTGGCGGATACGGTCAGAACAGCCGGGGTGGAGGAAGCCAGAACACGGCTGGCGGCGATTCTCCGAGCGGCCAACCACGATGGGGTCGTGACCATCGTCACGAAGCGAGGCGTCCCGTACGCGGCCGTGGTGCCGGTTCCCGAGGCGCTCCGCCAGGCGCCGGCCCTGTCCGAGCTGCGGGGGTCCGCGGCGGGCTGCTATGGGGACGCGGGGGACTTCGTCCGCGAGATGCGCGACGAGTGGCCCTGAGGGACATCGCCGAACTCCCGGGCCGCGGCCGGGTGACGGTGGACACGGCGCCCATCGTCTACCTACTGGAGGACCATCCGGAGATGGGGCCTCGTTACGCGGGCTTCTTCGACCGTGCGCAAGCGTCGCACTACCAGTTGACGATCTCGACGATCACGCTGGCGGAAGTGCTGACGGGACCGTTGCGCACCGGCGACGAGACCTTGGCCCGAAAGTACAGGGAAGCACTGACCAGGCCGCCGGTCTGGCAGGTCGTCGATGTCACGGCCGCGATCGCGGAGCGTGCGGCGCGGATACGCTCGCGGTCGAGGTTGCGTCTTCCTGACGCCATCCAGATGGCCACGGCGCTCGAAACCTCGAGCATCGCCCTGGTCACCCGCGACCGTGACTTTTCCGGGCTCGAGGCGCTCGGGGAAGGCGTGCCGGTCTATGGGTGATACGCGGCGACAATGAAGGTCCCGCGGAAGCGCAGGTAGTCCCGGCCGCGCAGAGGTCCGGCTGCTCATCCGGAATCACGTTCCATGCGGTAGCATCGCGGGTGGAGCCGCGTCCCAGGCATGGACGTTCGATGTCCGACGTTCCTTTCACACGGTCGTAGGGCTTGCATTTGGCCGATTAAAGGCGTTACAAATAGACGGTCTAACTCGTTACAAATGACTGCCTGTGTAAGCGATGGCAGCGTACGTCCCCAGAATCGCGGATGAAGAACTCGCGACCCGACTGACTGCGGCGGGAGCGGTCGTGATCGAAGGGCCTCGAGCCTGCGGCAAGACCGAAACCGCCCGAAGATGCGCCGCCAGCGAGGTGCTGCTCGACGTGGACGAGAACGCGCGGCAGGCCATGGACATCGATCCGGGCCTCGTGCTGGCCGGCGACACGCCCCGCCTCATCGACGAGTGGCAGATCGATCCGCGTATCTGGAATCATGTCCGTCGCGCGGTCGACGGGCGGCCAGCCCGCGGGCAATTCATCCTCACGGGCTCCTCCGTTCCGGCGGACGACACGTCGAGACATACCGGGGCGGGACGCATCTCGCGGCTGCGGCTGCGCACCATGAGCTGCAGCGAGATGGGGGTTTCGACCGGGGAGGTCTCTCTGAGAGACCTGTTGCGGGGACGATTCGAGGGCTGCGCACCCTCGCGGTTGTCCGTCGAGGATCTCGCCACGCATATCTGCAAGGGAGGATGGCCCGGCGATCTCGATCTCCCTGCCCAGACCTGCCTGGCCGGGCGGGTCGACTACCTGGAAGAGATACGCCGGGTCGACATCTCCCGTGTGGACGGCACTTCGAGAGACCCGGAAAACGTCGGCCGGTTGTTGCGCTCGTTGGCGCGGAACGTCGCGACGACCGTCAGCGCGAGGACCCTGGCGGCGGATGTGGGTGGGGCCGAGCGCCCCCTCGACGCCGAGACGGTTCGCGACTACATCCGCTCGCTCGTCAGGCTCATGGTGGTCGAGGAGCAACCCGCCTGGGCGCCACGGCTGCGTTCCCGCTCGATCCTGCGCGGTTCGCCAAAACGGCACTTCGTCGATCCATCCCTTGCCGTCGCGGCCCTGGGGGCGAGCCCGGAACGGCTGCTAACGGAGCTGAGTTTCCTCGGATGCCTCTTCGAGTCGATGGTGTACCGGGACCTCTGCGTCTATGCACGACCATCGGACGGGGAGGTGTACCACTACCGGGACAATACGGGTCTGGAAGTGGACCTGGTGGTCCAGGCGCGGGGTGGAGAGTGGTGTGCGTTCGAAGTGAAGCTGGGAGGAGGGCAGGTGGAGGCCGCGGCGGACACGCTGCTGCGATTCCGGACTCGGCTGGACGCCGGTGCCGTAGGAGACCCTGGCGTGCTCGCGGTGATCGTGGGATCCGGGTACGGTTATCGGCGCGAGGACGGAGTTTGCGTGATTCCGGTCGCGGCGCTGGGACCCTGAGGGGGTGTGTGAGATGGAGACGAGGGACCGCCGCCGAGGCAGATACTGTGCCGTGCAGATGCACGTCAGGGGACAAGGACAACGAGCGTTCATCTTCGCGATCGCCGCATGGCTCCTTCCCCTTGCAGCCGGGTCGGCGGTCGCCGGCGAACCGACTGTCGCGCCGGAGGGGTTCTCCTCGTACCGGCACGAGCGGTTTCCGGCGTTCAGCATCATGTTCCCGGCGGCCACGCGCGAGCGCCCGCCCGGGGCGCCCGGAAAGGTCTTCTCGGGCTCGACCCCGGAAGGCGTCGATTTCGACGTCTCCGTCACGGACTTCCCGTTCGCGGGCATCCTCATGCCGATCGAGAAGGCGGCGGAGTACTTCGTCGGGCTGGCCGCGGCGTCGGGAACGGGTTCCGGCTTCGAAGTGACGCGCAACGAACCGATCACGCTTGGGGACGGGTCATCGGCGCATCGGTCGGAGGTCCGGTGGCGGGATGTCGAGCAGGACGCCGCGGTGGCCACGCAACTCGTCAGTGCCTATCGGGGCGGGCGGCTGGTGATGGTCGCCGCGCACCCGGCCGAGGCCACGGAGGAGGCTGCGGGGATCGTCGAGAGCCTGCGCTTCGAATAGGCATCGTCCGTCCCCGGCGCCTCCTCGTCCCGCGCCGCGCCGCCTTTGACACGGCGGAGAGCGGCCAGTAGCGTCACCCGTAACGGCTGGGGAGCGAGGGGGCTACATGAATCGGGCGACCGTCCTGGCGCTGTGCGCCTGGGGGCTTTCGTGCATGGCGGCGGAGCCCCGCGCGGTGGACGATGCCGCCATGGCGGATGTGAGCAATACTGCCGAGTGGCTCACCTACGGCCGCAACCACAACGAGCAGCGCTTCGCCCCGCTCGATGAGATCAACAGCGGGAACGTCGCGGAGCTCAAGCTCGACTGGTACCTGGACGTGCCCGACGCGGTGGGGCTCGTCTCGACGCCCCTGGTGGCCGACGGCGTCATGTACTTCGTCGGCTCGCGCAACATCGCGCGCGCCGTGGATGCCGTCACCGGGGAACTCCTGTGGACGTACGACCCGGAAGTGCCGAAGCATGCCGCGCAGCGCATGCGCATCGCCTTCGTGCACGGCAGCCGCGGCCTGGCCATGTGGGGCGACAAGGTTTTCATCCCGACCATCGACGGCCGCCTGATCGCGCTCGAGGCCGCGACCGGCGAGCACGTGTGGACCGCCACCACGATCGATCCCTCGAAGGCGATGTACATCACCGGCGCGCCGAAGGCGTTCCGGGGCAAGGTGCTGATCGGCAACGGGGGCACCGAGATCGGCCCGGCCCGTGGCTACGTCACGGCCTACGATGCCGAGACGGGCGAGCAGGCGTGGCGTTTCTACATCGTCCCGGGCAACCCGGCGGACGGTTTCGAGAACGCGGCGATGGAGATGGCGGCGAAGACCTGGACCGGCGAGTGGTGGAACGTCGGCGGCGGCGGCAACTCGTGGCACGGCTTGACGTACGACCCCGAGTTCAACGCCGTCTACATCGGCACCGGCAACGGCTCTCCCTGGAACCAGAAGATCCGGAGTCCGGGCGGCGGCGACAACCTCTTTCTATGCTCGGTGCTCGCCCTCGACGCCGACACGGGCGAGTACCGCTGGCACTACCAGACGACCCCGGGCGAGACCTGGGACTACAACTCGAACATGGACATCGTCCTGGCGGACCTCAGCATCGACGGCCGCGAGGTCAAGGCGCTCATGCACGCCCCGAAGAACGGCTTCTTCTACGTGATCGACCGCAGCAACGGGAAACTGATCTCGGCGGAGCCGATCGCGGAAGTGAACTGGGCGAGCCACGTGGATCTCGAGACGGGCCGCCCTGTCGAGATGCCGGATGTCCGCTACCTCGACGGCAGTCCGGTACACGTCACGCCCGGGGCCCTCGGCGCGCACAACTGGCCGTCGATGTCCTACAACCCGAAGCATGGCCTCGTGTACATCCCCACGATCCACGAGACCTACGAGTTCTTCGACGAGGGGATCGACCTCGCGCTGTGGAAGTCGCCGAACTGGCAGGCCCCGGTACCCAAGGAGGGCCTCGGCGCGGTGGCCCTCCTCGTGGAGCCCGCTCCCGGGAAGCCGAAGGGCACCCTGCAGGCGTGGGACCCGGTAAGGCAGGAGCAGGCGTGGGAAGTGCCCCTCGAGATCTCCTGGAACCCGGGCACGCTGACGACCGCCGGGGACCTGGTCTTCCAGGGCACGCCACAGGGGGACCTGGTGGCCTATCACGCGGCCACGGGCGAGGTCCTCTGGCGGCAGTCCGTGGGAGTCGGGGTTGCCGCTCCGCCCATCACCTACGCGATTGGCGATCGTCAGTACATCGCGCTGCTGGTGGGGTGGGGCTCGGTGTACGCCGTCACCGGCTCGAACGACAGTCACGGCCTCGGCTGGGCCTACGGGGCGCATCCACGCCGGCTCCTGGCGTTCTCGCTGGAGGGCGGGAGCGAGATGCCTTCCTCTCCGCCCCCGGCGCCCCCGGTGCCGCTCGACGACCCCGCCTTCGAGATCGACGACGATCTGGCGCTGTACGGTGCCGAGGTCTACGGCAACTGTGCCACCTGCCACGGACTCGAGGCCATCTCCGGCGGGTCGGCGCCCGATCTGCGCGCTTCCCCCATCATGCTCTCGGACGGCGCGCTGGAGGACGTCCTGCGCGACGCGACGCTGCTCGAAAACGGCATGCCGGGCTTCCCGAGCCTCTCGGACGGCCACCTCGACGCGCTCAAGCACTACATCCGCCAGCGCGCCCGGGTGGG